>JBCBDH010000852.1:0-2539 GCA_038529855.1 Bacteroidota bacterium
GTGGCGATGCGGCTATTTCCTTTGATCCCCTTTCCTCACAAGGCATTCTTACGGCGCTCTACGCAGGACTAAAAGGGGGAAAAGCCATTGAGGCACAAGCCAACCAAGCCTCGCCATAAAAATGCTGAAGACGCGAAGTTCGAGCATCCGTTCCTTTGGGCGCTTCAATGGCCTCGTAATCAAAGGCGGCCATTTTTTCTTTTAGGTGATGACTTTGCTGCATCAGTTCCTGAAAGCCCGCTGCCTGTTGGACTTGGGCGACAAGGGGCAGTTGACGATCCGTAAAAAAGACCACCACTCGATGCCCATCTGGCAAAAGAGCCGTATACCACCAGCCATCCCGCACTGATTCGATAAAACTTTGTCCATCTTCATCCCCTTTCTGACGGGCCTTATACCTGCGATAAAAAGCGATGAGTTGATCTTCGTAATGGCGCTCTACTTTTAGCTTTCGCGCCACATAATGGCTCCGTCCCGTCGCATCCATCAAGTAGTCGCAAGTCATCTCGCGATAGCTCCCTCCATGCTTGATTTTGAGCTGCCATTGCCCACCCACTCGCTTAAAATCCATCAATTGATGCGCCTTCAAAACCTCCGCTCCTGCCTTCCGCGCCATCTCCTGCAATAACTCATCAAAGGCCGCTCGATCCAAATGCCAGCCATGCCCATAGGGACTTCTGATAAAATCCGTACCATAGGTCTCGATACTGCCCCAAGCTGATTCATTGCCATAGCTGGGTAGATGCCCCGCCTGGCTAAAGCGATCCCAAATCTTCAGGTCTTGCAGCAATACCTTGGCTCCAGGCACCAGCCCTTCACCAATTTTATACTGTCCAGGAGCAGTGCGATCAATGAGGGCGGTGGAGATGCCTTGTGTAGCTAAATAACGGGCAGCGGCAGCCCCAGCGGGACCGCCACCAATAATGCCTACTTGTATTTTCATTTCAGGGGAAGTACTTTATCTGTTAATCCAACATAACGTCCTGTGGAGTAAGGGATATCGTCGATTTCCGCCTTGGCATTTTTTCTCTTGCGAGGCTTGCCAGGCACGGATTCTACATACATCACATCTGGGAACTCATCGCTATTGGGAACACCAGGTCGCTTTTCTACCACGCCTAAGTCGCCAAAGCGATTCACCATATTGGCTTTCTGATTGACACTTGCACTGGGACCCAATAAGCGATACCAGGTAGCTCTGGTGTTAAAGGCTTCAATGCGTTCTTCCATGGGCAAAGACTCGTCAATGACTTTGAGGTATTCCACCTCAGCCAGTACGTGATTAGGGACGCGGGCAGGCCAGAAGGTAGGCACCCAGGGGTCGTATTGCGAGTCGTAGCCAGAGCGACAGCTCGCGGTATCCGTTTGCCAAGGTACGGCCATCCAACGCGTGATATCGCCAGGCCCCTGAGCATAAAGCGGCCCTCTTGCACTCATCACTGTCTCGTAATCCAGCATCTCGCCATAATCTGGCTCTGGATCATTGGCTGCACGAATCCTAAAACGGAAAGCGGAATTGTACATAGTGCTGTGTCGAACGGGCCAGGTCATTTCACAACCAGGATGGAAGGGGCCACCCAAACAGAACCAAAGGGATGCTTTGTTGATGAGATGGGCTTGTTTGGCTGGATTGCTGACCTGGTCAATAGAACTAGGAGGCTGAAAATCAGGGTCCCAATCCTGGATAAAATTGCCGTCCTTCCAATTGCTTAGATAGGTATGGAGGGTCTTAGTGACTGAGAGAAAAGCTTGTGGCGAAGTGGCGGGAATACTCACGACGTCACCATACATCCAGGGCCAGGCATCCGCATCGATTTGTGTGGGATTGGGGGGGCGGAAGTAGTTGAAAATTTGTCGGCGATATTCGCGGAAGCGATCATCTACGACTCCGTCTTTATCAGTCGTGATGGTCGCTAGTTTTGCGATGTAGTCTTTATTATTAAAATCAAAAGGCTGCTGATAGCCATAATTGACATAGAATCCATAATTAACCCACTGCGCATCGCTGAATTGTTGGAGCAGGGGCAGGATGTCGTTCATAAAGGAAGGAACGGTTTTTTGCGGGAAAAACTGTCCTTGTGAAGCATCAAAGATGACATCCCAAATGGTTTGAACGGAAATGACATCAGGAGCATAATTAGGGGGAGCGCTAAGCACCCAGGCTGGATCGACTTCTAGTGTATCATCCGAACCTTTTAGCTTTACCGTAGCGGTCACTGGGCCATCAGCTGTATCATCGTGCCAGCCATCATTATTGCCAAAAGTCGTTGGTGAATTATTGGGGAAGGCTGAAGCGGAATCACCATAGCCGCCCAGAAAGATCAAGCGGCCTGCTTCATCTGTGCGCAGCTCGCCCAGGTAGACTTTTTTCTTGATGAATTTGCCTTTATCGAAATGATAGCGTTTGCCTTTTTTATTTCGGCCACTGATGCTAATAGCTCCTGGGTCGATGACCAATTGCTCGCGATCATTTCGATAAAGGCAAATTCATCAAGAAAAAAGTCTACCTGGGCGAGCTGCGCACAGATGAAGCAGGCCG
>JBCBDH010000853.1:0-2532 GCA_038529855.1 Bacteroidota bacterium
AGCCCGAAGTATCGCTTCAATACCTCTATCGCGCACTTGATCAAGCGGCGGGAAGATTTCCGACCCAACAAGTCCGCATCCACACCTCTATTGCCATGGCCTATAGCTTTACCAAAAACTATAAGGAGTCCGAGCAATATCTCAGAAAGGGCATTGCCAAGGCCGATCGTGTTGATCCCATTCTACTAGCGGACCTATATGGCAATATGAATAAGAATTTTTACTTACAAAAACAACTCGATTCCGCGGAAGTGTATGCTTATAAAAGTCTGGAATTATACCAAGCATTAGGCAATCATCGACTGACGGTCTATACGATGAATAATATTGGACTACTCTACAAAGAACAAAAGAATTGGGAAAAAGCCCTACAGATTTATCAGCAAACCAATCTGCTCAATGAGGCCTCCAATGATGCGCAAGCCAAGGCAGCAGTCTTTATCAATCTTGGAGAGGTGTACTTTAGGCTCAATGAATTGGAAAAGGCCCAATACCATCTGGACAATGGGATGAAAATTGCACAACAGCACCATCGCCTTCACTTTGTGGAAAATGCTTGCGAATTAAAGGCAGAGCTATTGGAAGCCATCGGTCAAAGCGACTCTGCGCTTTACTACCTACACCTCAGAGATGAAATCAAGGATACCATACACAGCACTGAATCCGCGATTAAAGCATTGACCCTTAAAAATAATCGGACGTTGCAGCAACAAGAACAATTACTTCACCAACAATACGAACAAAAACTATGGCGTTTTGTCGCCTCCATGGCCGCTATTCTACTATGTGGTTTTTTCATTCTATTCCAACCCAATAGGCAAACCAAAGCACTTACTACTTCGGAAAAGCCACTAGTGAATAGCCCTCTACCCACCACAAAAATCAATACCCGCGAAGAAGAAAAACGACTACTCCAACGCTTGCAATCCGATCAAATCGACTGGCCAGCCTTTTTGATCGAATACGAAAATTTGGTCCCCAATTTCTTTCATCAGTATCGCCAATTGGGCATCAAGCATTCCTCCAATACGCTCAAGCACTGTATCAGTCTGCGTTTGGGGCTTTCGCTAAAGGAGACCGCCAATTTTTTGGATGTGAGCATCAACACGGTAAAAAGTGCTAGAAATCGCTTGAAAAAACAACTCCATCTGCGTGCTGAAGACAGCATTCAAGAATTTATCAATTCCCTTTGATGGAATAATCAGACATCTGCCAAAGCCCAAAGGGCTGTTTAGAAGCTAAATAAAACATCACGACAAAGCGGGTTCAACCGAACCCGCTGACCCATTGCGCCATCTGGTGTGCTGTACCCGCCTTTGCCCTAAACCCGCAAGGCATAAGGCCACTGCTATGTGCTGACTCAAGGTTGATATTCTTTATTTTATAACCATAAAACTTCTACTCATGGTAAACAAATTTTCTATCGTGCTATTACTACTACTTCCTTTAGTAGCCTTTGCTCAGCAAAGCAGCTACAAGGAGATGATGGAGGACTATTCGATTAATTTTTACACCGTATGCGAAGCCGCAGAAGCCTATTTCGAAAAAGTAGGCAAAGAAGATAACCGCTCAGAATGGAAAAAATTTCAACGATGGAGAAACGAACACGAAGCCAAGTACTATCCCTCTGGCGACCGCACTGCTCACGATCCTTACGCCCCGATCAAAATCTATCAAAACTTTTTATCGAATTATGCGGAAGCCCGCTCGGTCACGGACACCTGGAAGGAAATAGGCCCTACCAAAGATGTAAAAGGACTGGGCAGAATTGAGGATTTCTACGTCGATTCCAATGATCCCAATCTCATGTACTTTGCCTCTAAAAGTGGGGGCTTCTGGAAATCCACTGATGGTGGAGCCAATTGGATAGGAAGCACCACCGATTTTTTGTACCCTGCTACTGGCGTCAATACCTTTGCAGTCTCCCCTACCAATCCCGATTCTATCCTGATCAATGTTCGACACAGCGCCAATGGCACTTCTTATGGGATTTATCGCTCATCTGATGGAGGAGCTACTTGGCTGCCCACTAGTTTTAACCAACTGTCCTTAGGCACAGGAGGCTTAGGCACTAATTTTCAAATCACCCTCGTTGACTATCATCCATTGACCCCCAATCAGGTCTTTATTGCCACCAATCAAGGACTTTACCTATCTGCTGATGATTTGCTTAGCTGGACCAAAGTAGTCGACAAAAAAGTGGTTGATATAGATTTTCATCCAACGGATCCCTCCATCATGTATGTGTACAGCGAAGATAACCCTTACAAAAATAAGGTACTGCGCTCTACTAATGGCGGCGCTACCTTTAGCCCATCAGCAGAAATTATTGGAAATAACAGTAAAACCAATGCCCGATTGGCCACCAGTCCCAACTGTCCAGACTGTGTTTATTTTGGGGGGAACGATGGTATTTGGCGATCGACAGATGCTGGATTAACCTATGACTTTTTGGTGGACCCAGGCACCAAGAGTATAGGCATTGCGGTCAATGATTTGGATACGACCTATTTGATAACTGGTGGTATAAAT
>JBCBDH010000854.1:0-2526 GCA_038529855.1 Bacteroidota bacterium
ATCAAGTCATCCTGTCTCAAAAATTAGCGACAAAACTATTTGGTGATATCAATCCCGTGGGAGAACCTCTGGTACTGGAAGTAGATGGTCAGAGTCAGACCTATACCATTGCGGCTGTTGCCAAAAAGTTAGAAGAAAAAAGCAGTATCCGTTTTGATATACTGATGCGTATCGAAGAGTATGCTGACTACCAAAGAACCCTTGAGATTTGGGATGATTATTTTATGGATGTCTTTGTACAACTACCTGCTGATGTCGATCAGGCTACTTTTGAAAAGCGCCTAAAAGGATTTACCGAAAAATATTTTGAGGAGGAGATCTCCCAACTCAAAGAGAGTGGCTATGTCCCCAATCCAGATGGCTCCCTGTATCGCCTTAAATTACTCAATATTCGCGATCTGCATTTCTCTGAATTTCTTTCGCGCTTTTCCTCTATCAGCATTTTGTATCCCATTTCCTTTATACTAATGGGCATATTTATTTTGATCATCGCTTGTGGTAATTTCATCAATCTGAGTCTGGGTACTTCTATGCGTCGAGCATTGGAAGTTGGGGTCAGAAAAGTACTGGGGGCTAGTCGCCAGCAAATCATTTATCAATTTTGGAGTGAAACCTTGATGCTCATCCTACTGGCACTGGCTTTTGCCCTTATGACCGTTCAATGGCTATTACCTGAATACAATGCCCTACTCAAAGATGATATCAAGCTTTTTAATCCTTATATCTTATCCGCATTGGGAATCGTACTATTCATCATCACTTTGGGGGCAGGTGCTTATCCAGCAATGGTCATTTCTCGCTTCCAACCCGCTAGTATTTTAAAAAAGCAAACCAAGGTACAGAAGCCAGGCTTTATCCGAAACCTATTGGTCATTGCCCAATTTGCCAGTTCTATTTTCCTAATCGCTTGCACTTTTATCGTCCTGCTCCAACTCAATTTTATGCGAAGCCAACCTCTGGGCTTTAACAAGGATCAAGTCATCAGTATTCCATTGAGTGCGGAGCTTGATGGGCGAACTGTACTCGATCGCTTTCGCAGCGAATTTGAGCAGCACAGCTCCGTGCTATCCATTACAGGGGCGACTCGCAATCTGGGTCTGGGGCGAAATTACAGCAATACGACCAGTAGCTTTGGCATCGAGCAAAAGGGAAAGCTCTTACAATTTAGGTGGATGAATGTCGATTACGATTACTTCTCCTGTTTGGACATCGAACTGCTGGAAGGCCGCCCTTTTAACCGCGAAATGGCAACTGATACGGCAGCTGTTATCATTAATGAAGGACTCGCTGCCCTATTGGACGAGGAGGAGATTATTGGCAGTTATTTAGAAACGGAGCCTCGTCGACAAATCATTGGTATCATCAAAAATTTTCATATGGATGCGCTCAATATCCCTATTGCCCCAGCCGCTTTTGGTATCGACAAAGGATGGCCCATCTATTATGTCTTCGCCAAAGTTCGCGCTGACAAATCAGCGGAAATGCTGGCCTTATTTGAGGAAAAATGGGCTACCATTGCGCCAGGTAGTCGATACTCAGGTTCTTTCTTGGATGAGAATGTAGCGCGGCAGTATGAGCAAGAAGAGGTGATGAGCCAGATTACGGTTATCGCTGCCATCATCGCTATTTTACTTTCCTGCCTTGGCCTATTTGCCATTGCCCTATTGACCATCATACAGCGTACCAAGGAAATCGGAATTCGAAAAGTTTTGGGCGCTTCCATTTCCAGTCTGGTTTTGTTGCTATCTTCCAGTTTCCTGCGATTGGTAGCGGTAGCGGCTTTAATCGCCATTCCGCTGGCCTGGTATGGTATGCGGATTTGGCTACAGGAATACCATTATCACATTGAACCTCATTGGTGGGTATTTGCCCTGGCGGGTTTGATGGCGATGCTGATTGCTTTTGCGACAGTTTCTGCACAGGGTATCAAAGCCGCATTGTCCAATCCAATTGAGGCATTGCGAACGGAGTAAATAAATTAATTATCCAATTCAAAATATGCCATAAAGGCAATGATAAAAGAATATGATACAGTTAAAAAATATCGAACGTTATTATCGAAATGGCTTTAACAAATCCTGGGTACTCAGAGGAATCAACCTCGAAATCCAAGCAGGTGAGTTTGTAACCATCATGGGGCCCAGCGGAGCGGGTAAATCAACCCTGCTCAACATCATTGGTCTATTGGAAAAACCTTCGAGTGGGGAGTACTTTTTTCAGGATACGCTGGCGAGTCGACTGAATGAGCGGCAGCGAAATGAGTTGCATAAACACCATATGGGTTTTGTTTTTCAAGCTTATCACCTTATCGACGATTTGACGGTTTACGAAAACATTGAGACGCCCTTATTGTATCGAAAAGTCAGATCAGCAGAACGCAAAAGTATGGTCGCCGAATTATTGGATCGCTTTAATATGGTGGCTAAGAAAGATCTGTTTCCTCAACAGCTTTCAGGTGGACAACAACAATTAGTGGGGGTAGCACGAGCCATTATTTCTAAGCCCAAAGTACTTTTAGCTGATGAG
>JBCBDH010000855.1:0-2523 GCA_038529855.1 Bacteroidota bacterium
AAACGCATCACACTGTCGTTGATATCCAAGCTGTAGGAATAGCGCAAATTGGCCTCTTCCGTACAATTATCGCGACTGTTGAGGTTGATGTCACTGGTGTAGAAGATACCCTGACCATCTACGTATGGGATGAGGCCAACAACTTTGCTACTTGTCAGGTGACCATCCTACTGAGCAGTTGTATGAGTCAATCACAGGCCAATGTAGCTGGTGGTATCCGCAATGAAGATGGTGTGGACATGAACAATGTCATGGTTCATCTAAACGGCTATATGACTGAAGAACAAATGACCGATCAAAATGGATGGTACAATTTTGACGATCTGCCAATTGATCAAAACTACAGCATCCGCCCTGAGAAGGATATCAATCCACTAAATGGGGTTTCCACCTACGATTTGGTATTGATTAGTCGCCATATTCTAGGGGTTGAACTATTGGATTCGCCTTATAAGATGATTGCTGCAGATGTCAATCGCTCGGGAAGTTTGACCACCTTTGACTTAGTGGAGCTCCGCAAGCTGATTTTGTTTATCGACACGGAATTTGCCAATAATACCAGCTGGCGTTTTATCGATGCAGCCTTCAACTTCCCACTGACCAATGATCCATTTAGCAGTAGCTTCCCTGAAATCTATAACATCAATGGCTTATCTACTAACCAGCAGGCCAACTTCGTCGCCATCAAGGTAGGAGATGTCAATGGCAGTGCGCAGGCAAGTAATTTTGTAGCCAGCGATGAGCGCAACAGCTCAACGGCATTGACCTTCGAATTGGCGGATCAATCCCTGGAAGCTGGCCAGCGCTACCAGTTGGATTTTCGGGCAAAGGACTTTGCGGGTATCGTGGGTTATCAGTTTAGTTTGGAATATGAGGAGGCTAGTCTTCAGGTAGAAGCAATCGAAGGAGGCGCTTTGGCCAATTTGAGCAAAGGAAACTTTGGCCAATTGCTAGGCGTACTGACCACGAGTTGGAATAATGAGCAAGCCATTAGCTTGTCAGCAGAAGACATCGTTTTCAGCTTGGACATCATTGCTAAAAAATCAACTCAGCTTTCAGAAGTGCTTCGCATCAGCAGTGCTTATACCAATGCGGAGGCTTACCAAAATACTGGAACAAGCCTACCTACTGTACAGGGTGTTGATTTGATCTTTGAGTCAGCGGAAGGCGCATTTAGCTTATTGCAAAATCGTCCAAATCCATTTAAAGACGAAACCACCATTGGCTTTTATCTTCCAGAAGCTAGCGAAGCGGTGCTGAGCATCTACGATGTTCGCGGTCGCTTAGTTAAAAACTATCGAGGAGACTTTGCCAAAGGCTATAATGAATTCAGCATCAATAGGGCTGAATTGGGCGCTAGTGGTCTACTCCACTACACCCTACAAAGTAGTCATGGCACTGCTTCCAAAAAGATGATTCTACTGGATTAATAAAATGATGATTAGGTGATTTAATCATTAGCGCCTAGTGCGCAAATCTCAGTTCGCTTTTCAAAAGAACGCTCTTAACGGTTAGGAGCGTTCTTCTTTTATACGGACATTATCATGTTGCCCTCCATCCATAAAATACCCGCTTTGGGGTATTGAACTGACTTCGACAATGCTTAACTTTGTAAAGGTTTTTGTAGAGGCAGAGACCTCTATCGTTTTTAAACTTCTATCTTAAGAATCTCCCCTATATTTTACTTTTCCTTCCCCCAATGGCTTATCCCCGCATTTGAGAACATGGGATTGTATTGATTCCCAGCCATTTTTAAATGGTTACAGACCCAGAATTTTCGTTTTTACACTTGAACAAATCTCGAGCTATGGCGAAGCTATATCCAAGATGCTCTGGACGGAGCTTATTTTCCGCTTTTTTCCTATTGATCCTATTTCAAGCTGGGCAAGCAGCTGCACAAATCATCTATGTGGATTCTGCTGCAGTCAGTAACAGTCATACCAAAGATGGCCTATCCTGGTCTACTGCTTTTGATGATCTTCAGGATGCACTAGCTACAGCTACTAGCGGTGCAGAAATCCGCTTGGCTAAGGGGACTTATTATCCAACAAATGGAACTGATCGATCAATCAGTTTTGAGCTAATCAGCGGAGTGGCGATCTATGGTGGTTATTCTGCCAATACAGCCATACCAGATGAGCGAGATGTTCATTTGTATCGCACTATACTCAGCGGAGATTTAAACGAGGATGATGGCGATCTTTTTACCAATCGTACTGATAATAGCTACACGGTGGTTTATGCCCAAAATGTATCAGCCAGTACGCGATTGGATGGTTTGACCATAAGTAGCGGCAATGCCGATGATAATAATTTGCCTTATGAGGATCGCAATAGTAGTGGGGGTGGTATTTTTAACGATGGCCGAACCAGTGCCTCTGTCCCTACCCTATTCGACTGCATTATCGAGGACAACCAAGCGCAATTTTTTGGTGCTGGTATATTCAATGATGGCAGTACTTCAACGGGCAATACCAATTTATTGATCCAAAACTGCCTCTTTCAAAATAATCGGGCAGAAAG
>JBCBDH010000856.1:0-2514 GCA_038529855.1 Bacteroidota bacterium
ACGCATTAGCCCCTCTGTGGAGGATTGTTTTATTCAGCTTATGCTAAAACAAGAAGAATATGCCAGTTGATACGGTTATCAAAACCAATAATTTGACCAAAAGATTTGGCGACTTTACGGCTGTAGACCAAATCACCTTTGAGGTTTACAGCGGGGAAATATTTGGATTCTTAGGTGCTAATGGCGCGGGGAAAACAACGGCCATGAGAATGCTCTGTGGTTTGTCTATTCCCAGCTCAGGAGAGGCCAATATTGCAGGCTGTGATGTCTACAAAGAAACAGAGAAAATAAAATCCAGTATTGGGTATATGAGTCAAAAATTCTCCCTCTATGAGGATTTAACGATTATAGAAAACATCCGTTTTTTTGGAGGCATTTATGGTCTGACGGATAGGGAGTTAAAGGAACAATCTGAAGTACTCATAGAACGACTGGGCTTAAAGAAAAACACCCATAAACTGGTTGGTGAATTACCACTAGGCTGGAAGCAAAAGCTGGCCTTTTCAGTAGCCATCATCCACAAACCCTCCATCGTCTTTTTGGATGAACCCACGGGAGGCGTTGACCCAATCACCAGGCGACAATTTTGGGATTTGATCTATCAAGCAGCAGCAGAGGGAATCACCATTTTTGTGACCACCCACTATATGGATGAGGCGGAATACTGCAATCGCCTTTCCATGATGGTCGATGGAAAAATCGTGGCGCTAGATACGCCCTATAACCTCAAACAAAACTACCATGTCGAAACCATGGATGAGGTCTTTTATCACTTAGCCAGACAGGCTAAAAGAAAATCAGATTAAGATGAAACAGCTAATCGTATTTGTAAGAAAGGAGTTCAAACACGTTTTTCGAGATAACAAGACTTTACTCATGCTATTTGGACTTCCAATTGTTCAGATCATATTATTTGGTTTTGCCCTTACCAATGAAATCAAAAATTCAAAGGTCGTCATCTGCGATTATGCACAAGATATTTCTTCACAGCAGCTAACAGAACGGATTGCCCATTCAAAAAACTTTAAAATTAAGAAAACGGTAATAGATCGAAACCAAATAGAAGCATCCTTTAAAGAGGGGGATGTCAAATTGGTCATTGTTTTTCCCAATGATTTTCATCAAGATCTCTATCATACTAATCAGGCTCAAATCCAAGTTATTGCAGATGCTTCTGACCCCAATACGGCTTCTACTTTAACTGGTTATATCAATGCCATCGTCAGCAGCTATCTACAAGAAATTAATCGTGCAGCAGCCAGTTCCGTCAATATCATTCCTGAAATCAGAATGCTTTACAATCCAGAGCTAAAAGGGGCGACCAATTTTGTACCTGGTGTGATGGCCTTGGTCCTATTGCTGGTCTGTGTTTTAATGACTTCCGTTTCCATCGTAAAAGAGAAAGAAAAAGGAACGATGGAGATATTACTGGTCTCCCCAATGAATCCTTTTACAGTGATCATTGCCAAAGCCATTCCCTATTTTTTCCTATCCCTCATCAATTTGACGGTCATTCTTCTCATGAGCATTTATCTTTTAGAAATGCCCATGAATGGCAGTGTCATTTTACTGTATACGGTCAGTTCCATTTTGATACTCTGTGCTTTATCACTAGGGCTATTGATCTCAAATGCGACCAAAACCCAACAAGCGGCTATGCTCATCTCCCTAATGGCTATGCTCTTGCCAACCGTGATGTTTTCAGGGTTTATGTTCCCACTTGAAAATATGCCGCTCCCCTTGCAGTACATCGCCAATATCGTTCCCTCTAAATGGTATTACATCATCGTCAAGTCCATTATGATCAAAGGCTTGGGCATAGCGAGTATCTGGAAAGAGACGCTTATCCTTTCCGTGATGACCTTGGGCTTGTTGTTCATCAGTTTTAAAAAATTCAATATTCGACTACAATGAGACCGTTAAAATTTCTCCTGATCAAAGAGTTCAAGCAGATTTTTCGAAATAAGACCCTGCTTCCCCTCATCTTTATCATGCCTCTTATACAATTGCTGGTCATGCCATTGGCAGCTGACTATGAGGTGAAGAATATCAATATATCTATTATCGATAATGATCAATCCAGTTATTCCAAAGAACTCACTTCAAAGATCTTGGCTTCTGGCTATTTCCAACTAGCTGGTTTTAATACTTCGTATAAGGAATCATTTGAGGAAATCGAATCTGATAAAGCGGATTTAATCTTGGAATTTCCCCAAAACTTTGAAGCCCATTTATCTCGAAATGGCACGGAGAAATTATTCCTAGCAGTCAACGCCATTAATGGCACCAAGGCGAGTTTGGGAGCTGCTTATTTGAGTTCAATCATTGGCGATTTCAATCAAAGCATAGCGACTGAATTTTCTGATTATACAAGTGGCTCAGCAATAAAAAGGATTGAAGTCTCCGCTCAGAACTGGTTCAATCCCTATTTAAACTATAAAATATTTATGGTCCCCGCTATTCTAGTCATTCTGGTGACCATGATTGGGGCCTATATGTGTGGGCTCAATATTG
>JBCBDH010000857.1:0-2512 GCA_038529855.1 Bacteroidota bacterium
TTTCCTACTCGACCGATTTTCCAGTATGAAGCTCCCTTCTGTGACCAATGTCATCAATACGCGTGGGAAAACGCCGTCATCCGTCATTGAATAGCGATGGATACCCGTTCGCTTGGAAAGTTTTTTGGTTTTTCCATTTTTGAAATTCACCGCATAGGCGTAGCGATTCAGGCCACTTTCATCTGTCCCAACAACAATCAGGTTTTTTCCGCTATTGCTAAAACCAAGAATTTCTTCTACCACCCATTGGCCACTTGTTTTCTGTCCAAGCAATTGCCCATTGGTATCATAGTGATAAACATGCATATAACCATCGCGTTCGCTCATCCACAAAAACTGATCGGCACTTGTAGGCAAAAACCAAACGGGATTTTCTGGCTCTACGTATTTATCATGGGTCTCTTCAAACAAGGTTTTGACAAAGGCCCCCGTCTTGGCTTCATACTGATTGAGCCAGAGGTGGTTTTGCTCGCGATTAACCACAGCCACATAGAGGTATTGCTCATTGGGTCCCCAGGCCAGATTGGTGAGGTATTGATCTTTAGGACCACTGACATCCAGATAAACCAATTGATTATTTTCTATATCGTAAACACCAATCTTAGCAGACTCACTCCCCTGTCCAGCCATAGGGTATTTGATGTCTCGATTAGCCGCAGGCGTTACCGTAACATCCAAGAGGGTATAAGTCCCCACATTGGTTTCATCTTTTTGATAAAAGGCCAGATAGGTAGCTTCTGGCGACCAAAAGGTCCCCTTTCCAATTCCAAATTCGTACCGCGCAATGGCCTGCCCACTTACGATATTGGGGTCTTTATCATTGGTAATGGCTTGATCGCTGCCATCTGATTTTCGGACATATACATTATTTTCCAGGGTGTAGGCCAGTTGATTGGTAGCGGCGTGATAGTCTAAATTAGCAGAAAAACGCGGCCTTTCCATCCGTTTTTTTCCAGTTTGGGTATTCAGATCATAATCATAGTAGATCTTTTTATGGACAAAATAAAAGCCCTTTTGGGATAGCCATTGGAAGCGGGGAAAACGCTCCATCTCTAAGCCCAATGCCCGATTGACCGCTTCCAGCCCAATTTGCTGTGGCGCTTTTCTACCTTCGAGCGGTTCGCGAATGATGGTTTTGCGATCCTCGCTGAGGTAGCTAATTTCATGGGTACCACTGATCCATTGCAGCCCAGGAATTTGCTGTGGCGCCAGCCAACCGCGTTGTTGGAGAACGGCCTCTTCCAAACTAAGGGTTTGAGATTGGGCAAAAAGGCCAGTAGGCAGTACGAATACTAAAAAAAGAACAAATATATTTCTCACGATAAATGGCTTTTATTCATCCAAATTTGATGTGCTAATTAGCGTACAATATTAGCAAATAATGCATGAAAAATCGAGGAAATCAAGACGAAGAAAGATTGGAGTAATTTTTGCTATCTATTCTCGCGGCAATTGCTATATTTGCAGTTGCTTATTCGGAAAAACATTTTCTCCTTTACAAGCATATTGACAGGGCATTTAATTTTGCCCCCCTAGCCTCACAGCCGAAATGGCGGAACTGGTAGACGCGCACGTTTCAGGGGCGTGTATCCTTACGGATGTGGGGGTTCGACTCCCCCTTTCGGCACGAACTAAATAAAGCCTTGTAAGTTATACTCTTATAGGGCTTTTATTATTTTATGATTTAATTATTTAAGAGCAATACCAAAGCATTTGTATGTGACGAATGCTTAGCCCTCTGGGAAAAACTACGGATCAAGCATAAATACAGTATGCCCAAAAAACAGAGTGAGTACATCGTTCGCTTTCAAATCAAAGAAGGCGTCGACGAAGCAATTTGTAGGCATCAGAAATTTGCTCGTAAAAAACTGGAACAACTAGGTACTTTTTACCCTAAGAAGACCATCACTGTGATCATCAGCGGGACAAAAGTCGAGAAAGTCCGTTCCTTTAAATTTGAAGGCAAAGATTGGGAGGATTACTTGGAAAAGGTTTAGTTGACCAAAGAATTCAACCAGATTTAAAGGTTCTTTAAAAACGAGTTATTACTGTGCATAAACTACTCCCGCAAAGTTGTCATAACTTTGCACTTACCACTAATGCCTGTCTATATCCTCATTTAAGGCGTAACAATTAACTTTAGTTAAATCCCTTCTCCACTCCATCATGTTATCTTCAAAACTGGGCTACTCTGTTCTATTGCGGTAACACTGAACGTTGCATACAGTAAACCCGCTCCAAGACCTATTTAATTGACTTGAAAGTACTCGATGGGCTTCTTGCCATATCGCTTGTAAAAGAGGGTGGAAAAATAATGCTGGTCCTCAAAACCAACCGCATAGCTGACTTCATTAATGGTCGAAAATTGGCCTTCCTCCAGCATTTGACGGGCCTGATGTAGGCGAATCTCTCGGAAATATTGATTGGTCGTCAGCCCCGTTAGTTGTTTGATGCGACGGCTGAGCTGGCGTTTACTGATAAATATTTCCGAGAGATTCGCCTACATCAGGCC
>JBCBDH010000858.1:0-2509 GCA_038529855.1 Bacteroidota bacterium
TTCTGGGAGGGCGGCGTAAAGCTGAAGCACATATCGCATGCGCAGATCAGCATTAGATAAGGTTTTGTATGCCTCATTATTCAGCGTGGAGCGCTCTAGGGCTTCCGCTTGCGCCTCCGCACTGTCTTGCGTATAGAAATCTGGATGGTACTTACGGCTATTCGCATAAAAGATTTTGCGCAAGCGCTCCGCATCTAGGTCAAAAGAGACTGGCAGTTCGTAAAATTCAAAGTAATTCATGCTTAGCCCCTTATGAAGTCGAGTACATTGGCGTAGACGACCAGACTGATGACCAGTACAAATCCGATGATCGTGGCGTACTCCATAAATTTATCGCTGGGCTTTCGGCCCGTGACGATCTCGTAGAGCAAAAACATCACATGGCCGCCATCTAAGGCAGGGATGGGCAATAGATTCATAAAGGCCAGGATGAGGGAGATGATGGCCGTCATCTTCCAGAAGTTTTCCCAACGCCATTCAAAACCAAACATCTTACCGATCGTACCAAAACCACCTAAGCTCTCTGAGGCTTTGATTTTGCCCTTAAACATCTGCCCAAAGGCTTTGATTTGGTCGGTAAGGAGCATCCAGCCTTTGCGGGTGCCCGCGGGTATGGCCTGGGCCAGGGTATATTTGTCGCGTCGCGTTTCTATTGGGGTGACGTAGGCGCCTAACTGGCCTTTTTCGTTGAGTTTGACCTGAAAATCCAGGGTGTCGCGCTGGTTGCGTAGGGCCTTGACCTTGATTTCTTGTCCTTTGTAATCTCCTAGGGTTCTGCGGTATTGGTAGAAATAGGGCATCTCCTGATCGTTGACGGCAATGAGCCAATCTCCCTTTTCTATACCCGCCTCTTTGGCCGCTGAATTCTTGGCAAAGTCTTCGATAATGAAGGGGATTCGTGGGCCAAAGAGGGCCTTCCCTTTATTTTTAGAATCGGTCAGTATACCAATAAATTTCTCGTCGATGGGCAAATCTTGCTCTCGGCCATCGCGCTTGATGCGCATTACATTGGCACTGTTGATGATGATTTCCCTTTTGACCAATCCCTCATTGAACTTGTCAAAAACCATATCGCCTACAGAAATAATGTGATCGCCGTCTTGCAAACCCATCATCATCCCCAGGCTATCCGCATAAATCCCTTCCTTGACATTTTCTGTCGGGTAGTACTCTTCTCCCCAGACAAACAAAACCATCGCATAGATCAAAAAACCCAAGATAAAGTTAACCGTCACTCCACCTAGCATAATGATCAATCGCTGCCAGGCGGGTTTGGAGCGAAATTCCCAGGGTTGGGGTGGTTCCTTCATCTGTTCGATGTCCATACTTTCATCGATCATCCCCGATATTTTGACATAACCCCCTAATGGAAGCCAGCCGATGCCATATTCGGTTTCTCCTTTCTTAAATTTGAAGAGTGAGAACCAGGGATCAAAAAAGAGGTAAAATTTTTCTACACGCGTACCAAAGAGCTTGGCGGGCAAAAAGTGCCCCATTTCGTGTAGAACGATTAATATGGATAAGCTCAAAATGAGCTGGCCGATCATAACTAAATAATCCATTAGCAATTGGATGGGTTAATGTTGATATACATTCAAAACATTCTGAAAACAAGCGGGTTTTGAATAATGTTGCTTAAACGACTGCAAAAGTACTATTTACTCTGCTAAATTTCAACGAACAGCCTTATTCTGCACCTTACAAAAGCCGTGGGCATTTTCTAAGGGCTAAATCGTCAAAAACAGGGGCTTTATTGTATTTTGCGGCGCTATGCAATGGTTTTATACAAATGACATCCGCGGAGAGCTGGCTTTTCTCGGTCCTGAAGAATCCAGACACTGTGTACAAGTCCTCAGACGCAAGCCAGGCGATGCCATTACCTTTGTGGATGGTGAGGGGGGCTATTATGAGGCCATTTTGGTGGAAGCCCATAAGAAAGCCTGTGTATTGCGTATCCAAAAACACCTGGAAGCGTATACTCCTGCACAGGCGCATCTGCACATCGCCATAGCCCCCACTAAAAATATTGGGCGCATGGAGTGGTTTCTGGAGAAAACGACAGAGATTGGTATTGATGAGATCAGCCCCATCTATTGCCAACGCTCTGAGCGTCGAACCTTGCGGAGCGATCGCCTAAATAAGATCCTGCTGTCCGCCATGAAGCAATCGCTAAAAGCGCGTTTGCCCAAATTGAACGAAGCTCAGCAATTTGAACAGTGGATACAGCAATGGACAAGTGAAGATTCGTCCCAAATGCGGTTTATCGCCCATTGCGCTGCTGATCAATTGCCCGAATTGTATCATACTTATCGCGGTGGAGAAGACGTTGTAATACTGATTGGTCCAGAAGGCGATTTTAGTACAGAAGAAATTGATAGGGCCAAAAAGCATGGCTTTGTGGAGATTGGCTTGGGAAAGAGTCGCCTGCGTACAGAAACAGCGGGAATTGTGGCTTGTCATACCGTTCGACTAAAGGCCCTAGATGCCACCGTGTCGGACTGACTCCCTG
>JBCBDH010000859.1:0-2504 GCA_038529855.1 Bacteroidota bacterium
GAAACACTGCCCAATGGATTTGTCATTGCCTGGCAATCAGCAGATGGACCAGGCGATGTTGGTCCCATGGCTGGGCACAATCAGGATATTTATCATCGAGTGTATGATAATGATGGTTTTTTCCTTTGCGGCAGTACCAAAACCAATAGCGGGAATGATGCAGCAGAAGAAGTTTTGCTTTTTGTTCATCCGCTTAGCAGTGGTGATTTTGCCATCATGTATAAAGATCAGGAAGAGCATCCTGGCAATAATAAAGACGACTATTTTGTAAGGGTGACGGGGGGAACACCTCCTCCTCTTGTCTGCCCTAGCCTGGGTACGCTCGTCAGTTCTGAGTTCTCGATTTGTCAGACAGAGAGTTCTCAATTTACCATCAGTGGTTTAGAAAACATGGGCGCTTCTTTTAATAATAGTCAAAACTTTGGGATTTCCTTTGTCGCCTTTAATGATCCTACCATCAATCCCTATAATGGGGGGGAAGTCTTGGGGGTCGTCCCTTTCAATGACCTGGGGAGTGGAGGAACGACGGCTACCCTCAATGCCAGCTTTAATAATCCCGATCCTAGCTTATACATCTATGCTCTCCTAAGCCCTGCTCCAGATGATGGGGATTGTCGCCCCTCTAGCCTCGCTACACTCAGCGTCAATGCATTTCCTATCATTGATTTTCCCAATCTGGGGACAAGCTGTATCAATGCAGGTATTCAAGCTGGTTTGGGACAGGCGACACCTACTGGCGGAACCTATAGCGGCCCTGGCGTAACGAATGATGGCAATGGACAGACCTTTACTTTTGATCCCACTGTGGCAGGATTGGGTATCAAACTCATTATGTACAGCATATCCGCCAATGGCTGCACCTCTAATTTTAGTTCTTTTATCGAGGTGGTTGATGCGCCCAATGTCAGCTTTACTGCACCAGATGATCTGATGATCAATGCAGGGGTACAAATGGGTCTTGGCGGTGGAATGCCTGCACAGGGAAGTGCCAGTGGAGATCAGGGAAGCTATGCTGGCCCTGGTGTGACGGATGATGGCAATGGACAAAGCTATAGCTTCGACCCTAGCGCAGCAGGATTGGGGGTACATACGGTGACCTATACCTATACGGATGCCAATGGCTGTACAGCAATGGCCAGCGATGAGGTAGAAGTATTGCCTGCGCCTTTGGTGATTAGCCCTATTGACGACATCAACGACCTGGATATGGATGGCAATGGGGTAAGTGTAGGTCAGATGGTTGCCGTACAGGGGATTGTTCACTGTAGTGATTTTGCAGTTAATGAGGCAATTTGGTTTTGGATTATGGAGGCCAATGGCGATGGGATTGGGGTGTTTGCCAATGAGACAGTCGACAATTACGTCGTGATGGAAGGGGATGAACTGATTATCGAAGGAATGGTAGAACAGTTTCAAGGCTTATTAGAAATCAACCCTAGCAAAATTACAGTGCTTTCTCAAAATAACGATTTGCTGGACCCCATTCCAGTCAATACCCTGACAGAAGCGCTGGAAAGCAAATGGGTAAGGCTTGATATTCCAGGTGTGGCGCCCTCAGAAATACAAATTGAAGAAATTGGTAATGATATCTTGGTGAACTTCCCATTGGATAATCAACAAACATTGACCATTAATGCGCTTAGTGCAACAGGGATTACTCGACCATTTTTGGAGAGTTTTATCAATGCCTCAACAGATGGTACTTTTCAGATTACGGGGATTGTTGCTCAGCAAGACCTTCAAGTACCTTATGATGATTTTTATCAACTATTTGTTTGTTCAGAAGGTAGCTTTGATTTTGTTGTTGGAACGGAGGAGCCTACTTGGGCTTCAGAAATACAGCTATTTCCCAATCCAACCAATGCGCAATTGCAGATTCAGGCACCTGTCTTGATAGAAGCATTGCGTTTGATTGACTTACAGGGTCGAGTGATTTATGAGGAGCGAGTGAGAGATCGTCAGCACCAATTGGATATGCGGCCTTTTGCAGCGGGACTTTATCAATTGCAATTGATTAGTGATGGCGCGGTAGCGAACAGAGCGGTGGTGCGGATGTAGAAGAGAAACTACCCTGGGGCCAAGCCTCTAGGGTACTCCAATCGATGTCCTTAAAGCGGATTGTAAAAATCAAACGGCGGTCTCCAAATCTTAGAGACCGCCGTTTAGGAGCCTATTTTTTAGTGAAAACTAATCGTCACTTCTCCATCACTTGCTGAATTACTATTGATGGTGGCTTTTTCCTGACAGACATTTGTAGACCCCGTAGCAGCAGTCCAGGGAATGGTGTTCAAAGTCTGACCATTGAGCTTTAGAGAGATCTGATTGAAGCTCAAGCTATTTGGCGGATAGCCCGAACAATTGCTTAGTCCATAAGTTTCCAAAGTCTCATTCAGCCAAACCAGCTCTGGCAGATTGGCGACTTTCAAATTGAGTTGAGGATACTTATGGACTAAGCAATTGTTCGAGCTATCCGCCAAATAGCTTGAGCTTCAATCAGATCTCTC
>JBCBDH010000860.1:0-2503 GCA_038529855.1 Bacteroidota bacterium
TATTGGGGGCGTATTGCTCCTGGCGATTTGGTACAATATCCGCAAGCGATTTTGGGAAGTCTTGGAGGAGGAAGATCCCAAGAACAGAGTGGATAAGGGAAATAAAGATATGTGCCAAGGTGTGAAACTGATCCACTAGCGCGGTCTCATTCATCAGCGCTTATTGATTATTTGAATGTTTAAGATAGGGAATTTCTCATTCATCTAAGACATATCGACAAGAGGCGCCCGTTTGCTTATCTACCGCAATGCGTCGAAGAGAGGCCATCCCTTTATCAAACATATAGTAAATCGCCTGCTCATAATTGACTGATTCGGCCGACCAGTAAAAACCAAAGCCCTGATCTTGTAAGACATAATCTTTGGAATGCATGGAGTATTTACCAGCAGGCACCATATTTAAGGGACTATCCCCACTGGGAATTAAATGTTTGTATGCATAATGAGGGCTACCAAAATAATCAATCAGGCTTTGCCAGTCCTCTGCATTGGCCAGTCGCCAGCCAGGTGGGCAAGCCTCCTGAGCAGCCGCCCAGGTATACAAAGCCCCTAAGGGCTCCCCATTGGCAGGGTCATCTTGATAGTAGCGAAAACCCTCTGCCAGTGGATAATTGAGGTTTTTACAGAGCCAGGTTCGCCCCTGAAATTCTGCTACAGGATAGCGCTGTCCATCGCGAGGATCGGTAAAATATCCATCCTGAATCTGTACGGCGGAGGAAGCAGCTTGGCTGTCTTTTTGCAAACGCTCCATCAATTTAGAGACTATATGTACACAGGCATCGTCCAGGGAATCCCAATGGCGATCCACCAGAGCATTCCCTTCTATGGGTAGGATGGCGAGCGAAGCGAAGGGAGCATATTGCCACAAGCATTCTCTTACTATAATGGGGAGGACTTGTCCCTGCCCCTGCTTTTGGCGATCCAGCGCCCACTTTGTCTCCGCTTGCAAGTTATCATCTGCCAAAAAATCGGCACTGATCAAAAGAAGCACCATATCCGCTTGCTCCCTAGCGGCCTGCCGCGCTTTCTGAAGGTCGGTCCCCGCTTCCAGCACTTGATCATGCCAAACCTCAATCCATCCCATTTCCTCTGGCCCTGACAGATGCTTATGCAATTGCAAGAGGTATTGGCGATCTACTGAATGATAAGTGAGGTAAAGTTTTTGAGAACGAGGCGCTTGGTTTTGCATAGATCAAATTAACGAATAATTTAATAAGACAGCAAGGTCGAGAAAGACTTAATTCCCTGACGCTTCCAAAGCCCTATCCCAAACAGCCTTAAGGATTGCTTTGCTCCCTCCTGCTCCCATCTCTTTAGCTTGAATAGAGTAACTATTTCCCGCTCCCCCTCGTAATTAGGACATGGCAAATAATCATTTCGCTAATCCGCCATTTCATGTGGTCTACCTGGGGGAATGTGGTTTTCCGCTAGGGCTAGCCAACATCCAAAAGATGATCCTAGTGAGTAAATCGCTCATCAAGGCAGGGGCCAAGGTGACGGTGATCAATCGCAAGGGAAAATTTGACCCTGACGAGCCTCAACATATCGCCCCCAATGGGATATTTGAGGGGATTCACTATGTCTACACCTCTGGCAGCATCTATCGCCCCAAAGGCTTTTTTCGCCGCAACCTCCAAAAGCTCTATGGGATTTGGCAGGAGTTCTTATACCTCCGCGATTTGAAAAAGAAGGGAGAGCTACAAGCGGGAATTATCTCCTGTTATCATTTGGGGCAGGTCATTTTATACCGTCTCTATGCTTCATTGCTGGGTTTTCCTGTGGTCTTAAATTATGTAGAGTGGGCCTCTTCCATGCAGCATCGCAATAGTTGGACGGAGAAGATCAACGATTATATCTTTGATAATTGGGTGGTGCGTTCGATGCATGGGGCTTTGGCCATTAGTGAAGTCTTGATGGATAATTTTCGGCAGATCGCTCCTCAAAAAGGCTTATTCAAACTACCTATTCTCTGCGATTTTGAGCAGTTTAATTTACCCAAAAACGGAAATCCTGACCCCTATTTTCTCTACTGTGGCGGACTTTCCTATCGAGAAGTCATTGATTTTATCCTAAAAGCTTATGATCAACTGCCAGAGGAGCCTTATATGAATCTGTATCTGGTCTTGGGCGGTGGGACTAAGCAGGAATACGAGGTCTTGAAAAAGGACATCGCGAAAATGCAAAAAGCCGATCGAGTTAAGGTCTTTTTGGATGTGCCGCATCAGCAAATCCCAGGTTTGTACATCCCTGCTAAAGCCCTGCTCATTCCACTACGCCCTACGCTTCAGGATGCCGCTCGCTTTCCCCATAAAATCGGCGAATATGTCGCCTCTGGCAATCCAATGATCGCGACTAATTACGGAGAGGTGGCCCATTATTTCAAAGATGAAGAAACGGCACTGGTGGCTAATTCCTATGAAGTGGCGGCCTTTGCAGAGCGGATGCAATTTGTCCTTCAGCATCCCGAAAAAGCCCAGCAGATTGGCGAAAAGGGTAAAGCCCT
>JBCBDH010000861.1:0-2498 GCA_038529855.1 Bacteroidota bacterium
CGGGTTGGCTCGTCGGCTCGGTCGTGATAAATGTGATCAAACAGCTCGTTATTATCTAGTGGATGCATGATGATCTATTTATTGGATTTGAATTGATTGAATTTATTAATGATGAACTTTCGAATTTTGGCCAGTTGGCTTTTGGAGGAATCTTTACCTTGCCAGCCAACCATAGCTGCGATTTCTTCATGAGAATATCCCTGAAGGGAAAGCTCAAAGGTCCGCTGCTTTTTTTCGGGTAAATCACTGATTAATTTTTTTAAAAACTCCTGGTTAATATCACTTTCTATTTCTGGGGCAGTGGGTCGATTGGCATCTAGAGTATCCATATAAGTCGTTAGCTTTTTGACCCTCCAGTGATTAATGATCAAATTTCCTGCTACTTTGTATAAAAAGGGTTTTATCGTCTGGCCATATTGCCATTTTCCGGCACTGAGATAGCGATAAGTACTATTAAAAACGTCTGTTGTCAACTCCTCGGCATCTCTAGGGTCTTTGACGTCCTTTTTTATACGGTTGAACACCATTGTGTAGTATTTGCGATAAAGCGCTGCAAATGCTTGCTCCTTTTTGACCCCCGCCTCTGTAGCAATAATTTTGATTAGCTGTAATTCTCGACTCATAGATTTATTGACCATTGGTCTTCATCCTATATATCAAGATTAGACCCTAAGGGTAACCAAAATACTATATTTTTTTTAGGTGAGGGACATTTTTTGACCCTTCGCGCAACTCTCGGACTGACCCCACTTTGGTGGGGAGTCAGTCCGAGAGGTCAACCCGCAATAATTAATTTTTTTTAAAATAATTTTCCTTTGCTGGTTACCCCTCCCTATTCCCCTGTGGTATAAGGATTGAAACTTTTGATTAACTCATCTTAAAACCAGCGCATCATGCAATCAAAATTAACCTTCTTTTGGCTGATGGTTCTGGCCGTCTGCTGGATAGGTAATGCACAGGCCCAGCAAAAAGGAAAGCAGGCCGATGATCAAATTAGCATGGACAATCCACGAAAAGTGAATAGAACTGTGCAAATTGATTCTGCCGATGTCCTGCTGTTTGGCGAAACACTCAGTAAACAACTCCAACAAACGACTCAATTACAAGCGTTTAAATTATCGAATTATTTAGCAGAAGACCCTGATAGCGTCGATCATATGGAAGGATTTACCATCCTTGAAACTCGTGAAATTACGCTCGACCAACAGCAAAGTATCGCCGAATTACTGACCTCCGAAACCCCTTATATGGAGGATCGCAGTATGAAAAACTTATGTCTCTTCCTACCCGACATGGCTTTTGTTTTTGGTACGGAAGAACGTCCCATCAAGGCTTTGATTTCCCTGGATTGTAAAATGGTCCGCTTTTATTTTGAAACGGAAAATGAGAATCGCTTTGTCGAACTCAATACCAAAATTCGCTACAAAGCTTTTGAAGAAATCTACGATGATCTCTTTCCCGAAAAGAAAAAGTCCTTGGCCAAAAATTGGAACCAATACACAAAGAAGGAACCCACCATACAAAGTATGAGCAACAAAGGGCAAGCCCTCATCTATAAAGTAAAGCCCAATGAAGGACTATCTCATGTAGCGGTAAATGCCTCTAAACAATACGACCAGGAAATCACGATCAAAAAGGTTTGTGAACTCAATGATTTTGATATGAAAGTTGTCTTGCAAAAGGGTCAAGAAGTCATTGTCGGTTATATTCAATAATTCTCTTCAAAAAATCTGTTATGAAATCATATACATTTTCTAGTCTCTTTGGTAGCCTCATCTTATTGACCTTATTCTTTTATCTGGCGACACTTCCGCTAAGCGCTCAGCAGGAAAACCTGCGCATTGAATGCATCATGATTGGGCAGACCGATATTTGGGATATCGGAAAAGCCTGTGATGTGAGTATGAACCATTGTGAAAAATGGATTCGCGAAATCGAATCAGCTACTGGAATTCCCGCTAACATCACCCGAATTGAAGGCGAAGATTACAATCGGAATTTTGTCGGTAATTTCTTAGAAAATTTCCAACTAGACGATCCCGAGAATACCATCGTGATTTTTTATGGAACAGGCCATGGGTTTAACTATCAAGATAATGTGCTCAAATACCCTGTCTTTGGTGTCCATCCTGATCGCAAGAAATTTAGCAATACAGAATTCGATCGCTTTGCGCTCTCTCTTCAAAAAGATGTCCATGAGCCATTATTGGAAACTGGCGCTCGATTAGTCTTGACCATTGGGGAGTTGTGTAATGAACTCATTGATAAAAATACCCCTGGCCAATACCGCCCCAATCAGCCCAATCTGGATATTCGCTCCATGAATCCACTGGATGACAATCCAAGAAGCCGCATCGCTTGTCCTGAAAATTATGAAGAACTCTTTTTAGAAACTCGTGGAGACATCATCGCAGCTTCTAGCGAACGTGGACAATTGTCTTACACTTCTGGTCTGGCTGGTGGCGTCTTCTTTGGAAAGTTTTTGGAGTCCTTTGATG
>JBCBDH010000862.1:0-2496 GCA_038529855.1 Bacteroidota bacterium
CAAGGGATTTGAGAATATGGGTGGTTTTGATATTTATCGCTCGCGCAAAAATGGAGATGATTGGGGTGAAGCTCAACACATGGGCTATCCCGTCAACAGTAGCTATGACGATACCCACTACTCTGTAGATACCCAAAATGGTAAAAACTTCTTCGCTTCTAATCGTCCTGGTGCTCTTTGTAATGATACTACGCTAGAATGCACCACTTGTCCTGACCTATATGTTTACGACGCCATTGTGATCAATCTTTTAGCCCTTACTTATAATAGCATCAACAAGGCCGATTTGATGGGCTGCGAGGTGAAGCTAATCGACAAGACGACGGGGATGGAAGTGCCTCAGGTAAGCGCAGGTGGGAATGAGTTCCGCTATTTGCTAGAGCCAGACAGGGCCTACCAAGTCCTGGCCAGTAAGGAATTGTATACCTCTGACGAGGTGACTTTTGATACTTATGGCATCACCAAATCTTCTGCCATCGAAAAAAGACTTTACCTCACACCCAAGGTGGATTTGATCGCTTTGATTTATGATAAGCGAAGCCAAAAAGAGCTAGAAGGCTGTCGAGTAGAATTATTCAATATCACGCTCAATCGCGTAGATACCTTTGCAGAAGTGGCCACTACAAATCGCTATGATTTTCCACTGGAAATTGGCTATTTGTATAAGGTCAGAGCTACCAAGAATAATTACAGCGAAGACCTCGTGGAGTGTTCAACTAAAGGCATCACAGAACCTACAACGCTTACAGAAAAGCTTTATTTGGCCCCAGTCACCCTGGCTGGTTTTCTACCTTTACCGCTTTACTTTGATAATGACCACCCCAATCCAGATACTCGTCGAGTCACTTCGGATTTGGACTACGAAGAAACCTACAATGCCTACTATCCCAAAAAAGCTGAATTTCAAGCGATGAGTTTGCCAGGAGAAGATATTCGCATTGGCAACTTTTTTGAGGAAGAATTAAGGAAGGGTTACGAAACACTCCTTCGATTTTCCGATGCACTCTTGTATTACCTAGAAGAAGGCAATAAAATTGAGATCGTATTTAGAGGCTATGCTAGTCCACTAGCACCTTCCAGTTATAACCAAAATCTAACCAAGCGTCGGATTAATTGTGTTCAAAATTTCTTCCGCACCTATAAAGATGGGGCCTTGATACCCTTTATTGATGGGACCAATGGAGAAGAGGCCACTCTGGTCATTTCCGAAGATCCTAAAGGGGAAAAGGACTCCTTCGATAAGGGAATCAGCGACAAAATAAGCAAGCCAAAAGAATCAATCTACAGTGTGGGCGCTTCAAAGGAGCGCAAGGTGGAAATTATACGGATTGAGGTGGATAAATTAGGCTATCAGGAATAATCTCGATAAAAAAATTAAAGAATAGCACTGCAATGAACATGCATTCACTATCAATAAAAATAAACGAGGATCGCATCATGTTATACTTACCTAAATTCAAGGGTGCCCTCCTGCTGACTACTTTATTCTTCTGCTGTCTATTGCCCATCCAACAATATGCACAATCGGTGAATTTGAGCGTCACCATAGACACAGGCGATCTGGCCTGTTTTGGTGGTTCTGATGGGGCAGTAGCTGCCGTACCCGACGGAGGTGTTCCGCCTTATAGCTACCTATGGAGCAATGGTGCCACGAATCAAATCCTAACGGGTCTTCCTGCGGGAACCTATTCCGTCACCGTGACTGATCAAATCGGCACAACGGCTTCTGCCAGCGGAACGGTCAATGAGCCTGCACAAACCATGAGCATCAGCCTCAATGCCAATTATGAGACTTGCGTTGGAAGTGCGGATGCCCATGCTGGAGTAGAAACAACAGGTGGCGTTTTTCCCTATACCTATTTATGGAGCAATGGGGGAACGACCTTTATTATTGAAGATCTATCCGCTGGTATTTATACGGTTACGGTGACCGATGCGGTGGGTTGTACCATATCTGGCTCTATCGAAGTGGAGCTTTCACCTGAAGGCATTTGGTTGATGACCAGCAGTACACCTGTAAGTTGTAATGGAGGAAATGACGGAACAGCACATGTGAGTATCATGACTGGAACACCTCCATTCGTAGTGATTTGGAGCGATGGCCAAACGGGAGAAGATCCTGTAGACCTGGCTGCTGGTACTTATAGTGTAACGGTAACAGATGTCAATGGCTGTACCAATGAAATGACCGTGGACGTAACAGAACCACCCATCATAGATGGTTTCTTCAATACCAACAATAATACAGACTGCGCCAGTCCCAATGGCAGCATCACCTCCACTATTTTTGGTGGAACACCAGGCTACACCTACCAATGGAGCAATGGCGATAATACGCCTTCAATAAATGGTCTGGCTGCTGGTGACTATACGCTTACCGTCACGGATGCTAATAATTGCGAACGCATTTTTGATCCTCTAACAATTACGGACAACTGCCCAGACCCCTGTCTGGCTGATGCGGGTAGCCTAACGGCAGCTACACCAGATTGTTTG
>JBCBDH010000863.1:0-2495 GCA_038529855.1 Bacteroidota bacterium
AGCGGGCATTCATCGACTTTTCCATGGCCTCCTGCCGCGTATTAAAAGCTTGTTCCAGCTCTTGAAGGCGGAGGTTGAAATTGGTTTCCATGGTATCTATGCGCTGTTCCATGGCTTGGAAGCGTTCTTCATACTCATTCATCTGCTGCCCCATTAGAATATCTCTAATGGTTGTTATTTCTCCCAATCCCATATTATTATTCTCTTTTTTCGCCATTGGTCAAAGGAATTATTACTTTTAAAATGCGTTGTTTATGTAAGCAGCGTTTTGTGAAAAGTCGCAACAATTTAACTGTTTCACCTATAAAAAACTACAAATTACAATAAAATATGGTGTATTCCATTTCTTCCCTTCCTACCTCGATAGCTTTCTAATTGACCCAATCCCTATTTACTATCGCCTCTTATGTCTGTCCCCCTCATATACAGTCCTCATAGCAGCCCTCGTATTACTTATGTGGTCGATTTGATTTTTCGACAGTTTTTGCGTTGTCCCTATCAACTCCATCATCATCCTGCTGAATGGACTGATGATCAAGTGCCCAGAATCCAATATGGCGGTGATCAGCGCCTAGCTGGTATCCACTGCTTTATCCCTGCCTGTGGTCTTCTTCAAGAAACGAGTATTGATAAACAGTTTTTAGTCATCAAATACGATCAACCATGGCCCTACAGCTTTTCAAAGCATCAGGAGGAGGCTGACTTTCCCTTTGATCTTTTCGCTTTTGTCTTTTACCTCGTCAGTCGCTATGAAGAATATGTTCCTGGTCCCAGAGATCAGCATCAACGATTTCCCGCCAGGCTCAGCGTCGCCTATCAAGCTCGATTTCTCCATCTCCCTTTGGTCGATATTTGGGTCCAACAGCTCTATGAGCAGCTGCACCAAACTTATCCTTCTTGGTCGCTCCCCAAACCTTCCTACCACTATCTGGCCAGCTATGACATCGATATGGCCTGGAGCTATTTACACAAAGGCTTTATTCGCCAAACTGGTGCTGCACTCCGCGATCTCACTTGGGGAGAAATTTCCCAATTACAGGAGCGATTTGCTGTCTTTAGGGGCAAGCAACAAGACCCTTTTGACACTTTTGATTATATGGATAAGCTAAACGAAAGGTTACAGCAGCAGCCACATTATTTTATTTTAATTGGAGATGATGGACCTTATGATAAAAATATTGCCTACCATCAAAAAGCTTTTCAGACCCTTATTCAAAGACTGGATGAGCAATATCCTTTGGGTTTACATCCCTCCTATCAATCCAATGAGCACCCAAATCAATTGGGGGAAGAAAAAAAGCGCTTAGAACAAATTTTGTCGCGCCCTATCAGCCACAGCAGACAGCATTATCTAAGACTTAATCTACCCAAAACTTATCGACAGCTATTGGCCCATGAGATTTATGACGACTATTCGATGGGCTATGCAGAAGAGATTGGTTTTCGAGCTTCTACTGCTCGTCCCTTTTATTGGTATGATCTCAAAGCAGAACAAATGAGGCCCTTGAAAATCATCCCATTTCAGGTTATGGATGTAACGCTTCAGCAATATCTGGAGCTTTCTCCAGAGCAAGCACTTGAGCAAGTGGAGCCCATGATCCAACAGGTCAAAATGCTGGGGGGAACTTTTGTAAGCCTATGGCACAACAGCTCTTTTACGGAAAAAGGCGATTGGAGAGGTTGGCGGAAAGTCTACGAAGATTTAATAGAAATGGCTAGGGAATAAGGATACCACTTTTGGCCAGGATAAGCGCGTTGGAGGTATTGCATTTCTGCTAAAATACGGCCTAAATGCTCACTATGTCGACCTTCTTTTCCTCCACTTTGCATCCAGGAACCTTCAGGTTTTGTAATATTGGCTTGGCCGAATATAGTATCAATTCGCTGTTGCCATTCCGTTTTTAAAATACTTAGATCTGGCGCAATTCCCATTTGCTGAACTGCCTGGTCGGTAGCGTTAACTTCAAAAAGTTCCCCAGTGAATGGCCATAGGAGGTCGACAGCATCCTGGATTTTTTGATGGCTCAGTTCCGTTCCATCTCCCAGGCGAAGCATCCATTCTGAGCTCCATCTTTGATGGTAACTTACTTCTTTCAGGGATTTTTCGGCGATAGCCGCCAGGTGCTTATCCTTACTTTGACAAAGATCGCGATAATTGAGTAAGTTGTAAACATCATAGAAGAACTGCCGAACAATCGTTTGGCCAAAATCGCCATTGGGATGCTCAACCAGTAGCACATTTCTAAAATCCAGGGCATCCCTCAAATAGGCTAGTTGATCTTCATCCTGTCCTTTGCCTTCCAATTCAGCTGCATACTGAAAAAGCGTCCGTGATTGCCCAATCAGGTCGAGGGCAATATTTGTCATTGCCATATCTTGTTCTAAAATAGGACCATGACCACACCATTCCGAAAGGCGATGCCCGAGGATAAGGGCATTATCTGCTAGTCGAAGCGTATAATCAAAAAGCACAGCGGAGGCAAAGGACAGGATGA
>JBCBDH010000864.1:0-2494 GCA_038529855.1 Bacteroidota bacterium
CCACGATCCGCCCGCTTCTGTGCTTGGACCCGGGTCTGTATCAATTACGATGACGCGTACCTGTGTCGATCCTCGCGCCGCAATCAACTGCTCTTCAAGTTCGGCAATCGAACCAACTTTGACGGCTTCAGCGCCCATGGAGGCCGTTGTTTCTTTGTGTTTCACGGCATAGCGGCGTTCTACAATGCCCGTGCGTTCTTGAATCCATTCGTCGGAAGTATCCATTACTTTTACCAAATCGTGATTGCTGACTACTTTTTCGGGAACATAATAGCCAATTCCTCCAATTTTAGAACGACGCATAATTTTAATTTTAGTTGATTAGTTGAACCTATTAGTGTTAACACATTTGGAACAAAAATGACCGGAAAATTCGCCATTTTATTAAAGATTTCAAAATAATTTGTGCCGATTAGCGACAGCATAGTTGATTTTCGATATTTTGCAAATCGACCAATAACAAGTACTTATGGCCAGCCCCAGAGAAAATCTCCAACCCATTCTCATCAGCTCTCCCGTTCGCCGCTCGGGAACGACCCTGATCCAAAGATTGCTTTGCTCTGCCCCCAATTGTCTGATCTTTGGGGAAAGCTGTGCCAATGATGTCAATACTTTTGTCAACCTCTTTCAGGCCAAGCAGCTCAGCTTGCAGAGTCATCAGGCTTTTCGGGAAGAGGTATTACAGCGGGTATTGGCGGGAGAGGTCAACGACTGGATTGCCGATTTGATGCCCACTGCGTATCTAGAGGCTATGGAGGAAGCTTGTTTTAAACTAGTGGTCCATCAACGGGATTTTGCAGTAGCTCAGGGCCGCCCAGTTTGGGGCATGAAGATGGCAGAATGGAATCTCAATATGTTGGTACAGTTGTGTCAATTATTGCCCAAGGCCAAAGTCATCTATATCACCAGGGGATTAGAAGATTGCATTCGATCCGCCAAGCGGGTGAATATGATTCAGGGGCCAATGGAGACCCAACAGTTTGCCCAAACCTGGCAGCAGGGGCCAATGGTAGTACAGCAATACATCAGTGCGGATCGTTTGCTGATGCTTTCCTATGAATCGCTATTGGCCCAACCAGCGCAGCACATCGAGCAATTGGCCCAGTTTAGTGGTGCGGAGGGGATTGACCCAACCGTACTTCAGCATCGCATCAATACTTTTAGGAGCGATTTGCACAGAGACCCTTCGGGCAAAGGCTGGATGGCGCCAGAAGACTTGGACGAGTCAGATCGAGCGATTATCCAACAGTATACCTATTCTGGACCTTTCCAGCCTTAGTCAAACCAGGTGCGATCCAATTCCACAATTTTATTTTCCAGGGCAAAGACGACGAGTCCAGCGGTATTTTTCGCATTGGTTTTTTCGAGCAGGCTGTTTCGATGGCCATCGACTGTGCGAGGGCTGATGAAGAGCTTTTGGGCAATTTCGGAAGTGGTGAATTGCTGGCAGATGAGTTGTAATACCTCTTGTTCGCGATTGGTGAGGTTGACCGAACGCAGGCTTTTGCGCTTGATTTTATTGACCATATTTTGTCGAATGACGGCCATGACATGATCATTATAGTAAAATCCCTTATTCATCACTTCGCGCAGGGTGAGGATGACATCTTCAGGATCGGAATCTTTGGGCAAGTAAGAGGCAGCGCCTAATTCGATCATATTGATGATGAAAGATTTGCTGTAATGTGTGGTGAGAATCACAATCCTAAGGTCTGGAAATTGTTTTTGCAGGGCTTTTGTGCAGTCCACTCCATTCATCACTGGCATTTGCAGGTCCATCAAGACCAAATCGGGCTGATCTTCTCGTTTTTCCAATTGGTCGAGTAAATCTTGACCATGCTCCGCCGTAAAGAGAATCTCGATATCCTCGTATTCATCCAGTAATAAACGCATTCCCTTTCTGAATAAGGCTTCGTCATCGACGATGGCCATGCGAATTTTTGTCATTAGGCTATATTAAGTCTTTGCAATATTTTCTATCACTTCCCTGGTGGCAATCCTTCTATTCCTGGTACTTAGCCGTGCTTTCATTCCTTGCCCAGGAGTGGATTCATAGGTGATCTGTGCCCCCATCATTTTGGCTCGGCTGTCCATATTCCGCAAGCCAAGCCCCTTGTGTTCTTCTATCTGTGCCGCATCAAAGCCCTTTCCATTATCTTCATAATGCAAAATGAAATTATCTTGTTCTAATTGTAGACGAATCTGAATAATAGTGGCCTGCCCATGTCGAATCGAATTACTCATCATTTCCTGGACGATGCGAAAAGTATTTAGTTTGACGGTATCCTCTTCGGGTTGGAGCTCGGAGTCATTGACTTCAAAATCAACGGTCAACTGGTCAGAACGGCTGGACTGCTCGCAGAGCTCTTCCAGTGCTGCAACGAGGCCAAATTTATCTAGAACAGGGGGGAGCAGATCGTGAGAGATGCGACGCGTGGTTTGGATGGTCGTAGAAATCAGTTGCTGCACTTCTTTTACGAGGCCCTTGAGTTCA
>JBCBDH010000865.1:0-2480 GCA_038529855.1 Bacteroidota bacterium
TGATAGTACAAATCCTCGATCTACCGCTCTCCTTCTCCGCGCCCCTCGTAAAGTCATCCAACCTGAAGCGATGCCAATGGATACTGGTTTGAACTTCTTCATCCAAGGGCTATTTAGGGCTGAAGGTGGCGCTAAAACCAAATTCCCTGGAAAGTCTTTATTGGAGATCTTTTGCTCTACTCGAATGGTATCTGGTAAGTCAATTCCCTGCTCTCGAAAGACCACATTGATATTTTCAACGGCACCATGGGTATATATTTTTCCTGTAGAGGGGTCCAAACCCTGCAATATGCGCTGAGCCTTACCCAGGGAATAAGCCGTCAAAAAGGTAACTTTTCCCTCTGCGGCATTGCTGCGCCACCAGTTATTGATTTCTTTAAATACGTTCTCTTGTGGCTGCCAGTCATATACGGGCAAGCCAAAAGTAGATTCCGTAATAAAAGTATGGCACTGAACGGGCTCATAGGCTTCAGCTAAGCGATCATCCTCTAGTTTATAATCACCAGAAGCCACCCAAACTTCGCCTTTATAGGCTACGCGAATTTGTGCAGAACCCAATATATGTCCAGCGGGATGAAAGGAAAAATCTACGCCATTGATCGTCATCTTTTTCCCGTATTCTATCGTCTGCAATTTGATGGGACCAAGACGGTATCGAATCGCTGGGGCGGCTGTTCTGGTGGCTAGATAAGCATTGTGCCCCCAGCGCGAATGATCGGAATGCCCGTGGGTAATCAGTGCCTTATTGACTGGTTTCCAGGGGTCAATGTACACATCAGCCTGTGGACACCAAATGCCTTTGGAAGTAAATTGAAGGAGATCGTTTTTCCTTGATCTTTGCATATGGATACAACAGGGCTTAAGAGGAAATGTTCGAGTAGGCCCATTGAGTTGGAAAAGGGAAATATTACTAAATTGATGAGCAAAAAATGCATTCGATCCAATTTGAAGACGCCCATCGCCAAAAGCACTTTGATTTTTTTAAAGGGATGAATCACCCTCATTTTAACTTCACCGTTCAGGTCCCTTTCGGTCCCCTCCTCGATCACCTTAAAAGACAAAATCTGCCTTTTACTCCAAGCCTGGTCTATTGGATGAGCCGCGTTGCCAATGAGCTAAAGCCCTTCCGCTGGCGCCTCCGCGACGACCAAATCGTCGAACACGACTCCGTCCAACCCTCTTTCACCGTCAAAACCCAACAATCCGAAGTTTTTAGCTTCTGTACTGTCGATTATCATCCCCAAGCTCAGGAGTTTATCCGATCAGCTCAAGCCACCATTGAAGCCATGCAAAATAATCCCTCTTTTGAAGATGAGCAAGGAAGAGATGATTACCTCTTTATGTCTGCCATCCCCTGGTTCAGTTTTACTTCCTGCCAACACGCCATGTCCTATCATCCTTCAGACAGCGTTCCAAGAATCACCTGGGGAAAATATTTTGAGGATTGGAATGGATGGAAAATCCCCGTATCTGTTCAGGTCCATCATGCATTGGTTGATGGTAGTGATATGGGGAAGTATTTTCAGCTCTTGGAGGGATATGCGGAGCAGCCTGAGCGACTATTTAGTTAGTCCTGTCAATTCCTATGATAATATCTCCTTAATAATGTATTGTTTCTTGTATTTATTCCGCCACAATCTCGCTAGGTAGATAGCCTAGTCGATGAGCCATTGCATTCAGATGAAAACCTGGTGGAATGGTAATAGGGTCTATATATACCCGCCATAAATCAGATTGTTGGATAGAATCAGGTAAGAGCTGATAGCCAATGGAAGCGCCTTGGGTAGAACAAGAAAGCTGGGTATATAGCCCCTCCTTGCTCAACAGAGGTTCTGCCGTTTGGGGTTGTTTCCCATTGGGCCAAATCTGTTCCAGATAAGTCTTCTCAGCGATTGCTCCTTTATCCTTGGTCTTGTTGATCCATCGTTCGCATTCTGTACGAAGGGATTTGAGCTGCTCTGCCAGTTGGGGCTCCTTGGCCAAATTTTGGACTTCGTGAGGGTCCGCTTGGGTATCGAATAATTCTTCTTGCGGTTTAGTGGCTCGAAACCATTGCTGTTGGATGGGATTGAGTTGCCCTAGACTATCTAAGCGATGCAATTCTTGCATGATGGCCATCTGCTCGCGGTATCTGACGGGGAGAAACATGGGTTTCTCTGGTTCGTAATAGCGAATGTACTTGTATCGCCCATCGCGAACGGCGCGAACGCGATCATATTGAGCATCAAAACGGTCGGCTGCCGCATGGATATACTGTCGAGCTTGGTCTGCTTTAAATGCGCCAAGGAAAGCTTGCCCATCCAAATGATTGGGAGGTGGAATACCTGCCAAGGACATGACGGTGGGTGCAAAGTCAATAAAACTGATCAATTGATCATCCCGCGTACCTGCTAATTGCGCTTCAGGAAATCGAATGATCATTGGCACGCGCAGGCAAAAACGACTAGTATACGATTCTGGCCTGCGCGTGCCAATGATCA
>JBCBDH010000866.1:0-2404 GCA_038529855.1 Bacteroidota bacterium
TCCGATCTCAAGGCCATACCAGGGCTTGATCCTCATGGACCAAATCACCTTAGTTTAAAGGTGCTTGAAGTAAGCTAGGTGCTTGAAGTAAGCTATTGGTGTAGGACAAATAGTACCTCAATCTCAACAAAGTAGATAATTGAATTCCGGTTTGTAGGTGTTCGTCAATATTTGAATAGTAATGATTCCAGGCTCAACAACAAGGTCAGCCCTCAAGCACTCCTTTGGGCTTAAGAACTATATTGGTATTGAGAAAGATACCTTTACTCTTATTTAAACAGCTGAAACATTTGAACCAATAGATGCAGGAATTCACCCAGCAATAAGGTTCGTTTTTGTTAATTATGCGAATTGAAGATCAAGCGCTTAAAAAAAGGCAAAGCCTTATATATTAGTAGACTACCCAATATCGATGAATCATCCAATAGATATTGTTACAAGTCTTCCCAGGCTAAGTATCCTGGCTCAAATAGTCCATCCTTGGATGATGAAGTTGATATCAAATGGCCTACGACCATATTGTTTAAAGAATACCTTTAAAGACAGGATTCTAAGGCTAATTGTGTCGTTTACTAGGTATAGCCCACTTATTTGTAATCTTTTTGGGTAATCTGTCGTTGAACCTTATAATTTGAACTATCTTGACCGATAATTCATCCAGCCTATAGCAACGTTCCCCTTTACTTAGGTATAAATACCGGACTTTTGGCTAAAGTCCAATCATAACATAAAAATAACGACTTTATGACCAATTCAGTATTAAACCTGGACCAGTCTGAGCACACGGTAAAGCAGCAAATCCCACTGAGGTTTAACCATAAAGACCAGCGTGATTTCTATCCTGAACTACGCAGAAGAGTCAACCAGTACTTTGAAGAGAATCAGCTTTCCAAACATTACAACGGACAAATGGTGGCCAAAACGGTCCTCATTCTTAGCTTATATGCCCTGACTTATGCCTTACTGCTATCCAATTGGTTTGGCCCTTGGGTATTGCTTCTCTTGGCGATGACCCACGGTTTTCTAACGGCTATGATCGGTTTGAATATCGCTCATGATGCGGTTCATGGTGCCTACACTTCTGGAACTCGTTGGAACAAGTGGATTGGACTATCCTTCAATATGATTGGGGCTAATGATTTCATGTGGAAGTGCTCGCATAATGGCATGCATCACTCTCATACCAATATTGTCCATTACGATGTGGATATCGATCAAATTCCACTCATTCGTCTTAATCCTCATCAAGACCTTTGGTGGATTCATCGCTTTCAATACATCTACATCTTCTTTTTCTATGCGCTGACCTCACTGGCCTGGGTCTTTGCCAGAGATTTTATCGAATTCTTTCATCCAAAAGTTAACGGCAAAGGTAAGACGGAGCAGCCCGCCCTTGAATTTGCCCGTATGGTCTTCTTTAAATGTATCTATTATACAGTATTTCTAGTTATCCCTTTCCTGGTCATTGATGTACCTTGGCACTATTTTGTAATTGGCTTTATCGTCATGCATGTCGTAGAGGGACTAACACTTGCCCTGATCTTCCAACTCGCTCATGTTATTGAGGCTACCATCTTTCCTTTACCAGATCAAAAGGGCAAATTGGAACATTCCTGGGCAGCCCATCAATTGTATACCACAGTCAATTTTGGTTGTAAAAATGACTGGCTCAACTATATCTGCGGCGGACTGAATTTCCAGGTGGAGCATCATCTATTCCCCACGATATGCCATGTGCATTACAAGCACATTGCCCCAATCGTAGAGCAAACCGCTAAGGAGTTCAATTTACCTTATCACAATTATCCAACCTATACGGATGCTTTGAAATCGCATGTTCAGATTCTAAAGCAATTTGGAAAGGCTTGAGGAAGTTGGTAATAGCTTATAACTCGACTATAGCCATTCAGGCTGCCCTGAATAGTTATAGTCGAGTACATAGAGCAAAAAGTAAATTGAAATCAATCCTCAAGCCCTCGCCCTCAACTGCCCCAATAAAAAACTACTCCCCACCACAATCATCCCTCCAATAATCATCGCCCCACTCAAGCGCTCTCCTAAAAACAGGTAGCCTAAGGTAACAGCGCTTACCACTTCCATATACATCAAAGCGGATGCCGTAGAGGCCATTAGCCGCTTCAGCCCATAAAAGAAAAGGCCATAGCCAATAAGTCCTGTGAGCACCCCATAGGCGATACCTAGCGCATAATCTTTTGGACTGGCTGTTGTGTATTCAAAGAAGGGAAAAAGGATCAAAAAGCCCAGGATATTTTGATAAAACAAAATCTCATTCTTACTAAAGTTATCGCCTTCTGATTTAAACAGCACCACAGTCACGGCATGAAAAAAAGCAGCCGCCAAACTCGCCACCATACCAATAAAATCCCGATCAACTAAAGAAAAT
>JBCBDH010000867.1:0-2473 GCA_038529855.1 Bacteroidota bacterium
CTTCCATTTGACCACGTTCCTAGCGCCTTGCAAGACATTTTCCAGCTTCCCCGCCTTTCTATACTGCTCATAGACCTCCTGCGTCGTTCCATCTACTGAAATGATCAAGCGATCCAAACCCGAGCTGATGGTCCGTCGGGCATTCTCATCATTTAAAAAATGACCATTAGTAGAGGTAATGGTATATATCCCTTTCTTCCGCGCATAGGCAACCATATCCAAAAATTTGGGATTGATATAGGGCTCTCCCTGAAAGTAAAAAATCAAATAGAGCAAATCCTTTCCTAACTCATCAATAGTCGAACGGAAAAAACCCTCTTTCAAATTACCAGTTGGGCGGGTAAAAGACCGCAGACCACTTGGGCATTCTGGGCAACGCAAATTACAGGCCGTGGTAGGTTCTATAGATATCGTAATAGGTAGTCCCCACTGTACAGGCTTTTTGAGCCAGCGAGTTAGGTAAAAGGAGGACAATACTTTAGTGACATTCCAAAGCCTCCGTGGAGTCAAACGCCCCAAAAAATTGAGTACATCTGCAAAATACCATTTCATGGAGGCCCAAATTTATATTTTCTTACGCAACATCGCATTACTTTTCCTTACCTATTGTAAAAAGTCCTACAGACTTAATGCATTACAAGGAGGAACTTAAGCATTAAACACCGATTTAATATTATGGTTTCCAAGGACTTAAACACAAAAAAGCCTGTCACACAAAATACTCATTTTAGCTTTGATTTGTCTTGCTACCTATTGTGACTTCTTAAAACATCGCATATATTTGTATAAGTAAAATAATTGTGCAAATCTCATGAAACTATTAACCATCACAATTATTTCGCTCCTGACACTACTCAACACTTCTCCCACCTACAAACAAACCATCGAGCAAACATTTCCTACAAACACTTACACCACCTCCCTACTTACACAATTAGATGGAAATGTCGAGCTGATCCGTTGGGACCAGGGCGAAATTAAAATCGAAACAACCATTAGTTCAAACACCAATGCTTCTTACAGCCTCGATTATGTAATCGACAAAGGAAGCTACGAACTGGTTACGGAGTACGATGATGCACAAACCATCATTATTCGCTCCAAAAAAATCAACACTTACGTCTTCACTGAGGGACAATTACAAAAAACACGACAACATTATCGCGTTTTTCTGCCCAAATCGATGACTTATGAATATCAATAGGCGCAGGAAACGAAACTTACAACCATGAACAACATTAACCTTTAACCAAAACTTACCTTAAAAAGGAGCTGCAATCTGATCAGCTCCTTTTCTTTTTTTCCCTTCCTCAAACCCAGATGTGACGATTCCGCGGCTAGCAAAAAAATTCTCCCATCTTTCCGCTTAGCCCTTTATCTTTGCGCTCACCAAATGGGCTTAGTATATCCATTATTATGATTGCTTTTTTTGAAAAACTGGTCCAGCGCTTACGCGGCCAAACAGCAGTACCTGATCCAATGAAGTACCTCATCGTCGGCCTTGGCAATATGGGCCGAGATTACGACAATACCCGACACAATATCGGCTTTGATGTAGTCGACCACCTCGCCAAAGCCTTTAGCGCTACTTTTGAGCATGAGCATCTGGGAGATGTCACGGAGTTCAAACACCGAGGCCGAACCTTCGTTCTGCTCAAACCTTCTACCTTTATGAATCGCAGTGGCAAGGCCGTCCGCTATTGGCTACAAAAAAAGAAAATCCTGCCGCAGAACCTATTAGTCATTGTCGATGATCTCAACCTCGACTTTGGCAAGCAACGTCTGAGAGGCAAAGGCTCCGACGGTGGTCACAATGGGCTCAAAGATATTAACCAACTCATCGGATCAGGTTATGCGCGACTACGAATCGGAATCGGCAATGACTACTCTCGCGGCCGACAGGCTGATTTTGTGCTTAGTGAATGGAATATCGAGGAAAAGGAAGCGCTTCCCAAGATCGTCGAATATGCTGCAGATACTGTCAAAAGCTTTGGCAGCATCGGCCTAGCCCGCACAATGAGTCAGTTTAATAAGAAGTAAGCAGCGAATACGCCTTATCCATTCTTTTCTGTTACAAGGTAATCACTCAACCAGGACAGTGAGTTTTCATAATCTGGTGCGCCAGTGCGGGCAAGGGCCTGATCGATTCCAGTATCCAAATCGAGCTGATCTTGATCCATAATATAAAAATACCCCGCCGCTGATAACATCTCCGCCAGATATACTTGCTCTGTTTGACCGGGCGTAGGAATCAAAAGGGCTTTTTTGCCCAAACGACACAGGTCCATGATACTACTATATCCCGAGCGACAAACAACGACTTCAGCCGACAATATCGCCCTGTTCAAATCTGCTGTGTTCAAAAAGGAGACGACCTCCACATTGGCTTGGTCGATATAGTGATTCTTGCGATCGGCCAAACCTTGAACAAATAAATATCGCCGCGAAGAAGACCGCGCCTGATCCAATAAGC
>JBCBDH010000868.1:0-2472 GCA_038529855.1 Bacteroidota bacterium
AAGCATTGGGATCGCGAACGATACCAATGCTTTTATGAGGGGTAAACAATTGATGATCGTCCCCCTTTTGTCAGGGAGTGGACTGCGGGTAAAGATTTTGGAGGGGATGGCTTTGGGGAAGACGATTATCTCCACTACCCTTGGTGCTAAGGGAATTGATTGCAAGCATAAGGAAAACATCCTCTTGGTTGATAGTCCAGCTGAAATGCTGCAATGCATCCGTTTTTGTATACAAAACCCAAAGAAATGCCTGGCTATTGGTCGGGCAGCTCGTGTCTTTGTGCGAAAGCACTACGATTTGCAGCAAGTGACTGCGCAATTTGTGGATTTTTACAAATTGCACAGTCAACTAGCGGCTGAGTGTCAGAAAGATTTTCTTTCTCCAATCCATCATTTGGAATAGCATGACTTGAAGACCTTCTAAAAGGCGGAATGTAACTTATTCATTGAGTCCCCAATTATACTCTACATAAACCACTTCTGCGTTGGCATCAGCCTTTTGGGCGCTGTACTTATTGATGTACGCTACGATACTGCCAAAGTCCTCAGCATACCACTGAAATATTTTAGAGATTTCAATTTTATTGGGACTTACCTTGTTGTACTTGGTATTATTGATAAAAGCTTTTGCTTGCTGATCAAAGTAGCGATTGAGGTTGCTTTCCGTCCAAGCGCGGTTGAGCAGTGGCGGGCAGGAGCGTGCCGCGCAGTTGACCGCAAAGTGAATGCGAGCATCTTTGTATTGTGGACGAAGGATATCGTTTTCGATGTTATTGAGGGAATAAGTTTTTCCTCCCAATTTTATCCATTTAACATCCCAGGGTTTTCCGCCGTGGAGCTTGGTAATACTGCTCAGGGGATAATTGTCTAGGATTAATTTGACCGTGAAGGCATTATAGGCATTGATCCAATAAGCCATCTTGGCCTTTCTCGACCAATCAGATTGGATAGGCCGATCCTTGAGCTCGGCCAAATAGGCATCTAACTGATTAAGGTCTGCTTTAAAGCCCTTGTAATTGACCTTCCCACTGGAAGAAACGTGTTTGCGGAGCAATTGGTCCCAAAGAGAATGATCGGTGACTTTGGGTTTTTCCGATGTTTTAGGCTGCTCTATTTCCACAGTTGTTGTCGGTGGAGTAGGGGCCTCTATTTTGACCTCCTCTACAAGCTCTGGTGCTTGGGGAGTGCTGGGTGCTTCGACTTTTATGGTCGTGCTAGGCGCGACCTCTGCTTGAGATACTGGCGCATTTGGACTCGTAGTCTTGACCACCTTGGGTTTTGGAGGATTAGGACTTTGACTTTTAGCAGTCTTTGTTTTCTGCTCCTTTTGGATTTCTTTCTTTGCTGGCTTGGTACTGCTTTGTTCGGAAGGCTCCTGCTTCGCTTCCTCCATGGACAACCCAGTCTCCTCTTCTGTAACTGCATTTGAGGGATTAGCGGGTAGTTCAGGAGTATTTTCTGTTATGCTTTTGACCTGAACGGCTTTACTGCTGGATGATTCTTCTTGATTGACGCTTGTTGTATGGCTAGCGCTATTTCCTTGGCAAGACCAGAGGATCAATAGACTGAAAGCAAAAAAGAGGCTTAGATTTTTCATTTTGATGAATTGAATAGTTTGATTGCTTGAATAACTACTTTGGCCCTGCATCAGTTGTATGGGGCACTCACTAATGTAGGGCTAAAGACAATTTTAGGAAAAAATTAAGAGACTATATAATGAGACTCTTCCTACAGATATGGCCGAAAAGTGAAAGTATAGGCTTTAATGGTCGAGGATGGGCTTTCGGATTAAGCGGTATAAAGACTTAGTGTATTGAAATTATTGACAATCATGTAGAGCATATCCTCAATGGTATTTTTACCTGCTGGACGGGTAATTTGATGAAAGGGTATCTGCTCGGCCAGCCTAATGGCCATATCGGAATAGGATTCGTTCAAAGGATAGCTGACAAAAAAGGATTGATAATGGACGTGGGTGGCCAAACAACTGAATTTAGCCTCTAAGCTGCTGATTTCTTGCCAGGTTATCAATGGCTTCTCCTCCGAAGTTTCCAATACATTAATGGCTTGAAGAGGGACGGGATCTTTTAAATACTGAGGCTCCATAAGGACCGCTCTTCTGTCAACTGTTGCGTAAAGTGGCGGCAGTTGTTCCCAATTCCAACCCAATAAATCAACCGTTTTTTGCCCTAATTTCATGTAGGGAAGCCCTGGTAAAACATGGGCAACGCCATCGATTATTTGGATGACTGTAGCATCTTCTGTGAGTACGGGATAATTTTTTCTGAGAAGTCCCGCTGTTAAGGTCGTCTTTCCAGCACCAGAGTCCCCAATAAAAACCACCGCTCCATCTTTTAATTGAACAGCCGAACCATGTAATATAAAACAGTCTCTTTGAAAGAGCACATTGGCCAAGGCCAAACTGCACAGATGGGACTGAAAGGTGGCTTCGTGGCAAGACGGACCACGACG
>JBCBDH010000869.1:0-2471 GCA_038529855.1 Bacteroidota bacterium
TTTTACTGGTCAATCCAGAAGGCAGTGGTGGGGCACGACATGCGGGGAAGGCGGGTAATACCGTAATGATGATGGCCTGCGATATGCGCGACGATTCGATCAGCTTAGACGACGCTTGGTGGGACCCCATTGGGATGCGGGCCTCCGTGAGTTTTAAGGTAAATTTTGACCAGACTTTTTTATCGGAAAAAGATGTCCTTGGCTATCCTGGTCAATACCTGGAAGAAGAATGGCAGACCCGTTTTTCTCCACATTATGGAGCGACTTACATGGGAGGAGCAGAGGCAGCTTATGAACTGGCCCTTAACTACATCAGAAAACAAAATAAACAGGCTGACCCCTATATCCAACATCGTGTGGCAAAGATGCATCTGAATATAGAAACGGGAAAAATGTGGTTGCAAAAAGTGGCCAGCCTTTGGGAAAGTGGTCAAATAGATGCCGCCAAAAATGCAGGTAATTCCGCTCGCTACTTGCTCGAACAGCTGGCTACTGAGACAGTCGACCATGCAGTCCACGCTTGCGGCGCCCGTTCCATGATTCGCCCCAGCGCCCTTGAACGCATCTACCGCGATTTATCCTTCTACGCTCGACATGATAATGACGATCAGGTATTGGCCATTGTCGGAAAAACCGTCCTGGGGATAGATCACGATAAATCCTTTTTTAATCCAGATCAAAAACAAAAATAAGCTATACAAAACAATTAACGAACAATAAACAAGAACACTTAAAACCCTAAAAAACCTCATATGAAAACATCGCTCAGAAATACCCAATTGGGTATTTGGGGACTAGCGCTTGGCTACTTCCTTTTCTACGTTCCTTACAGTGCCCTCACCAAGGCTTTATCCAAAGGATTGCTCCCAGGGACAACAGGTCCCATCTCTGGTTTTGAATTATTACCCGCTGTCGTTATTGCCACCTTGATCACCTTTATTGGTTTGATCAGTTTGATGGGTTGGTGGAAGTATTTGCGCTTTTATGATGTGATGGGATTAAAGATTCCCTTTGCCAGTAATAAATGGACCTTCTTTTCTGGAATTGCCGCGGCCTTTATCATCATCACCACTACCCTAGCCTACAGCTTTACAGGGATTTCTATCGTCTTTGCTGCTTTGCTGATGCGGGGAGGAGTCTTGATCATGTCTCCTTTTATTGATACTTTTTTCAATAGAAAAGTGCATTGGTATTCATGGGTAGCCTTGGCTTTGAGTATGACGGCGCTCTTGATCATTTTTGGGGAAAAGGGAGGCTATGTGCTGAGCGTCGCAGCAGCGATCAATATCTTTGCTTATTTGTCTGGTTATTTTTTCCGCTTGCAGTTTATGACCAGAATTGCCAAATCAGAGGAGCGGGAGGTCAACTACCGCTTTTTTGTAGAGGAAATGCTAGTGGCAGGACTCGCCATTGTTTTGCTGCCTGCGCTGGTGGCTTTAAGCGGCATTGGTGCCATGGGGGCTTCCTTTAGAATTGGCTTTACGGATTTTATGCTGAGCAATGCCTTGATTCCAGCCTTGGGCATTGGGGCCTTGTATGCCTGTCTCTATATTTTTGGATCGCGAATTTATCTGGATCATCGCGAAAACACCTATTGTATTCCTTTCAATCGCTGTGCTAGTTTGCTCGCGGGTGTAGCAGCAGCCAGTTTGCTTTCCTTGATTTTTGGTGGAAGCTTTGTCAGCCCTGCCCAGCTATTGAGTGCAGGTATATTGCTCACTGCCCTCATCGCCCTAAGCTATCCCGCTTGGCAAGCCCGCAAGATCAAATCTATTTTACAACAACAGCATTTTGTCTTTGTCTGCCCAAGTAATACAGGTCGCTCGCCTATGGCTCGCGCCATTTGTCAGGCAGAAATCAAATCGCAATTGCAAAAACGCAATATCGATACAGACTACATCAAAGTCATCAGTGCTGGTATTCGAGCAGAGGAAGGAAAAGCCATGAATCCCAATGCTCAATTGGCCCTAGAAAATTTAGGTATCCCTGTCCTACCCCACCAAGCCAGTAATCTACACATCGACCAAGTCAAAAAGGCGGATAAGATTTGCTGTATGACGGTAGAACATGCCAATATCATCAAACAGCAATTCCCAGATTATGCCCATAAGGTACTCTGTCTGGACCCTGTCAATGGCGTCCCCAATCCACATGGAAGAGGGGTAGATGCCTACCAGCAATGTGCCAATTACTTGCAGCAGTTGATTCGCAGTCATTTACAAGGAGAATTACAGGTATTCGCTAAATAACCAATCCAATAGCTAAAAAATGATGAGGCCCAAAAAGCAAATCACCTACATCATCGCATCGAGGATCCCCTGGCTATTTTTTGAGTGGATCATCGACCGCATCGATCCTTCGCGCTTTGAGCTGAGTTTTATTTTACTCAGTGACGGAACGCCAGTGATGGCACCTTTTCTTCAGGATAAGGGGATTGACTTTTTGGCCATTCCCTATCATGATAGGGAATG
>JBCBDH010000870.1:0-2470 GCA_038529855.1 Bacteroidota bacterium
CAATGTATAGCGCGATGAGCAAACTGCTCAAAACCGAAGACAGCAAAGCGAGCGTTCGGATGATGGACCATCGCGCTATACATTGGCTTAAGCGCTGCATTTTGAGGGATATGGATGCTAAGTCCCAAATTGACAGCAATAGGATTGGGATCGACCTTGAAAATCGTATTGCCATCAGAAAATAGCAGAGGATGAACACACTCTGGACTCACAAATTCTTTGCCATACCAACCCATCGTCTCTAGCAAACCGTCCATTCGATGCTGAGTGCCAAATCCAGAGCCTTTCCATTGACCCATTACAAACGCTAAGTCCACAGCCTCCAACTCGTCAAAGAGCTGTAAGGCTTCATCGGTAGTCGTCTCGCCCTGTCGCAGGATCGTGTGGAATTTGTCTAAGGTGTTCATAGTTCTCGCTCAGCAGTTTGTCTCGATCTCTTTTTCACTTGACCATTCGCTCCGGATTCTGCGGTTGGCCTCGATAAAGGCGATCGATGCGTTTTCGATTTTCGCCTAAAACGCGATCATAACGACCCAGCTGCATTTCGCTCAACGGCATTTGCTTGTCTGCAAGGTTTTCTAGTATTTCTTTGTCTTTCTTAAGCTCGTAGTCCACAAAAAATCTGACAACAGGCCCGGCCAAAAGGTAAAACGCGACCTTGCTTAGCGTATTTATCTTAGGGGGATTTGCAAAAACAAATATCATCAATCGCGTTTTTTCAGGGCCAACAGGGATGTAAAAAACGACGAGCTTTACCTGAATTCGTCTTTTCTCATCAGTCGCAGGATCAATCCAAGATTGATCGAAAATGCTGTAAACAGGAGAGAAGTGAGTTGTCCAATCGTTTAAAAACCAGTCTCCTGAGTGTACGTTGAAAAATATTTTTTCAACCATTCGAGGTAAAGGCTGTTGAGAGCCCTTATTAATAACGCGAACAGCATCATCTGTGGTTTCAATCCGGCTGACAACGTTGGAAATATTATCGTAAGCATATCCAAAGTAAGTATGTGTGGTGGGATTATGCTCAATGTCTGAAAAGTTATCGACCACCACTTCTAAAGGGGCCTGGATTTCTTGACTGACTACGCCAGCAAATAAGTGATCCTGGATTTTGAATTCAGGAAAACTGGCGGATGACTCAGCCGATTTAATCCAAATGACGCCATAGCGCTCAATTACCTCAAACGATGGTGCGCAAGGCTTTAGCTTAGGCGTGCTGGGACTAAACCCGTTTCCGTCAGGCGTATATCGCCAAGCGTGATACGGACAAACAATGTCTTCATTTTCAACCCAACCCTGGCTGAGTCGCATACCCCGATGAGGGCAACGATTCTTCAATGCGCCAACAGTGCCTTGGGACGTACGGAACAAGACAATCTCTTCGTTGCAGAGCTGAACTTGAACTGGTTTTTTCTTCAGCAGCTTGCTGGCGATTGTTGGATGCCAATGCTTAAGTAATTCCATGACAAATTATGGTGGGTTTCGCGTTTCGTGTGTTGCTTTATTTTCTGAGATAGATCCTTTCCATCAAAGGATCATAGCCATTTCCCGAGGGTTGTTGTTGGCATCAACAAAAAGTCAAGACATCCTCGATTGAGGATTTTGTGATAGACAAAGCTGGCCAGCTTTGGATACAAAGTAGGAAACGTTCTTTTGCACCACCAAAGCAATTGCCAATGCCATTCAACACAAGAAAGCTTGAACGCGGATGATCGTTCAAGAGCTTGAATAATATCGACAGCCACTCGATCAGGATTGGCACCATTTTGTATGGTTTGGCGGAGGGTGTTGGCAACTGTAGAACTTGAAGAAAATACGCCATCTCGGCCAAGGTTAGTCTTCACAGAGCCCGGACAAATGGCTGCAACGTGAATGTTGTCAGCGGCCAATTCAATCGCCAAAGATTCTGTCAATCCTAAAATTGCAAATTTAGACGCATTGTATACAGCCATTTCAGGTGCACCAATCAAGCCTGCAATAGAGGCAATATTGATAATATGACCGCCTTGCTTCCGGTTCCTCAGCTGGGGAAGAAAAGCTTTGATACTATAAATGACGCCTCGTAGATTTACATCTAGCACCTGATGTAGTTCCTGATTGGATGTGGTCGCGATTTTGCCTTGATGCAAAATGCCCGCACAGTTGATTAAAATGTCCACCTGTCCGCGTAACGTTGTCGCTAACTGCTCTAGCTGCGCTGGAGAAGTAACATCTATGGTGTGGCCGTATAGTTTAGAATCAGAGGACTGAGAAGAGAGTTCATCGATTACGGTCGAAATTCGCCCCTGACGAAGATCTACCAGATGAACAGTTGTTCCTCTTTTAGCGAGTGCGATCGCCACTGCTCGTCCAATACCTGAACCGCTGCCTGTAACGACAGCCGTCTTTTCAGCCCATCTCATGTTGTGTTTCAGCATTGGATAAAGGGAGCTTTCGTTTGCGGCTCCGTATAACGGCTCTATAGTTTCAG
>JBCBDH010000871.1:0-2467 GCA_038529855.1 Bacteroidota bacterium
TTTTTGGAGAAGCCCCTCTCAAGCCATTTGAAGAAGCAAAAGACTTGCTTCACAAATCCATCAATGTGCTTGGCGGTCTCAAACCAGAGCTTGGCGAAATGATCGCCCCTCCCATCATTATGCCCCTTATCCTAAACACCCTAGTGTCGATAATTTTTTAGCCTTTTTTAATGATCCAACAACGGTCTTTCAAAGGGATTTACCTCGAATTTATCGCCTGAAATAAATCCACCTTTTCCAAGCCCAAGACAAAATCAATTATGCAACTTCACCTCATTGACATCCTCATCATCATTGGCTATTTGATCGCTACGATTGGAATTGGATTTTGGATATCCAATAGAGCGGGTCAAAATATTCAAAACTATTTTTTGGGAGGCAACCAGATCAAATGGCAGTACCTTGGCTTGTCAAATGCCTCAGGGATGTTTGACATCAGTGGGACGATGTGGATGGTCATGCTGCTGTTTGTCTATGGATTAAAAAGCGTATGGATTCCTTGGTTGTGGCCCGTTTTCAATCAGATTTTTATGATGATCTTTTTGTCGATTTGGCTGCGAAGATCAGGGGTGATGACGGGGGCGGAGTGGATCAAATTTCGCTTTGGAGAAGGGAGAGGAGCGCAGCTTTCGCATTTGATTGTCGTGGTATTTGCCATCGTTGTGGTGGTTACCTATATCGCTTATGGCTTTATTGGGATTGGTAAATTTGCGACTGTTTTTCTTCCCTGGGAATTGTCTAGTGATCCAGCGACTAATGAGATATACTATGGTTTGATCATTACGGGTTTGACAGCGGTTTATGTCATCAAAGGGGGGATGTATAGTATCGTTTTTACGGAAGTATTGCAATATGTGATTATGACCATTGCCAGTGTAGCGATTGGGATTATTGCGATGCTAAAAGTATCGCCTGAGATGTTGGCTCGCTTTGTCCCTGCTAATTGGGACAATTTATTTTTTGGCTGGAAGTTGGATTTGGATTGGTCAGGGCTATTGGATTCAGCCAATGATAAAATAGCGGAAGATGGCTGGGAATTATTTACCATTTTCTTTGTGATGATCCTACTCAAGGGCATCCTGCAGAGTATGGCTGGCCCAGCACCCAATTACGATATGCAAAGGGTCTTATCTACGCGAACGCCAAAGGAAGCAGCCAAGATGAGTGGCTTTGTGAATCTGGTTTTGCTCTTTCCTCGCTATATGCTTATTGCGGGGTTGACCATCCTGGCCCTGGTCTATTTTAGCGATGAGTTAAATGCCATGGGGGATGCTGTAGATTTTGAGCAAATCCTGCCTTTTGCCATCAAGAATTTTGTTCCTACGGGTCTGATGGGCTTGCTGATTGCTGGCTTGCTCGCGGCCTTTATGTCTTCTTTTGCTGCCTCTGTGAATGTAGCCCCTGCCTATATCGTCAATGACATCTACAAGCGCTTTATTCGTTCAGATGCTTCTGATAAGCATTATGTACAGATGAGCTATCTAAGCTCTCTGCTGGTGGTGCTCGTTGGGGTGGGTTTTGCTTTTTTCCTGGACTCTATCAATAATATTATTGATTGGTTGGTAGCTGCTTTATACGGTGGCTACACCGCTGCCAATTTAATCAAATGGTACTGGTGGCGTTTTAATGGCTATGGCTATTTTTGGGGAATGATGGGGGGCATATTGGCGGCCATGATTTTACCTACTGCCCTACCTGAATTCACAGCACTAGAAGCTTTCCCAATCAATTTTGCACTCTCGCTTTTGGGTTGTTTATTGGGTAGTTGGCTCACGCCGCCAGACGACGAAGCGGTACTTAAAAACTTTTACCTCAAAACCCGCCCCTGGGGATTTTGGGGGCCCATTCACGAAAAACTAAAAGCGGAACATCCCCAATTAGAACGGAACAACGATTTTCAAAGAGACCTAATGAATGTCATCATTGGCATTATCTGGCAGAGCTCGCTCACCGCCGCCCCTATTTTTATGATCATCCAATATTGGACTGCATTTTTTATTGCATTGGTCATCATCGCCATATGCAGCTATCTCCTTAAAATCAATTGGTATGACAAGATGGAGGACTATCCCAAAGACCTGGAATTATTTGAAGAAAACACAAAATCAGCCTAGCAATTTAGTGGCGCTCAATACCAAATCTAACTATAATGAAACCAAATTTCAAAGATAAAGTCCGTCGATTACTCCAAGATCACGAAGCCTTTTTGCAAAGAAAAAATGAAGCACAGCCTAATGGAAATGGTATTTATACCCGTTGGAAAAATCCCATCCTCACAGCGGCACATACCCCCCTATTTTGGCGCTATGATCTGGATAAAAACAGCAATCCATTTTTAATGGAACGCCAGGGCATCAATGCCACTTTTAATGCAGGGGCTATGCTATGGCAGGGGAAATACCTCTTGGTTGTTCGTGTGGAGGGTAATGATCGCAAGTCCTTTTTTGCCATTGCGGAAAGCCCAAAC
>JBCBDH010000872.1:0-2463 GCA_038529855.1 Bacteroidota bacterium
AGAGGGCATTTCCCTCATTATCTGTATGACCTTCTAAGCGAATTGACATCGTTGGGTCATGGCTCGCTTTGTAGGCCACCTTATTGAGGATGGGGAAATAATAAGAGCGAATGAGGGATTTATCTGTATCAAATTCAATTCGCACCTCAGATTCCCCAGCGGGATCTTGCTCAGGTGGACAACCATTGGCATAACCCATGCTTTTGACATAAGGACAGTCGTCTTCGATATCAGAAATACCATCATTATCGCTGTCTGGACAACCCAGATGCTTAGGGTCGCCGCGCATATAGCGGCATTTATCCACCTTATCTAAAACGCCATCGCCATCGCTATCCATCTCTGTGTTAAGGATGGGGCAACCATAATTACTGACTTCTCCATAAATCTGAGGGCAGGCATCCAAATGATCCCAGACCGTATCGCCATCGCGGTCATTACAGCCATTGTATTTGGGCAGACCAGGTAGATAAGGGCAGTGGTCATCCTCATTGAGAATACCATCGCCATCCCAATCACCTCCTTTGATTTTCACTTTTTTCTCTACTGTTTCTTCCACTTGCATGGAATCGTTCTCCAATGTAGGAAGCTCCTCCTTCTTTTCTTTTTGGAAATGATAGATCAGCGATAATTCAAAAGCTCCCCTCTCCTTTCCAAAAGTCTGAACACTTGGGCTATTCATATCATAGGATAAGGCCAGATGGACTTTCTGCATTTGCAAAACTACGGAGCCTACGATGGCATCCTTACGGCGCAATCCAAGTCCTAAAATCAGGCGATTCAACTCATTGATTCGCAACTCTCCTTCCACTCCCATCAATTGCTCTGCTGCATTCTCCTGTCTTTGAATATAGGCAAATGGTCGAAGAGCAAAATCCTCATTAATCATCATCCTAAGGCGACCATGAAGCATCATCCGCATTGGATAAGTGACCTCCTCTTGCATAAAAGTAGCGCTTGGCTGATTGATGTGCGATAGCGATAAACCTACTAGCCCACTTATCTTTTTCTGCTGTAGCTCATTAAAGCGATAGATAACTCCAATATTGACATCTGGAAGCATGAGCGTACTGGCTTCAATGTTTTCTCCATTGGAAAGATTAGTGTCAAAACCATTCCCATCAACATATTGCTCTGCAAATTGGAGATTGAGGACATTGATGCGGTGCTGACTAATCCCCAATTGACCACCAATGGACAATTGATTTTGCCCCTCTGCCAATTTCTTGTGTAGAGCTACAGATAGCAGCGCATGCGTCCGCTGAAAACCAGATTCACCTGCCTTATTTTGCACAATCAAGCCCCCTATTCCAAACTGCTTTTTTTGCCAATCACCAAAGGCCGAATAATTCTGATAAGGCGCTTCTATTCGCTGCCATTGGTTTCGATAGCTCAAACCAATTCGCGGACCATCAGCTCCCGTATAAGCGGCATTGGTATACAAAGGATTTTGATTGGGCATAGAGAAATGGGCGTCCTGGGCGGAAAGCTCAGCCGTCCAAGCGCAAAAGGAAAGTAGGATATAGATGTATATTTTTATATGTTTCTTCATAACAGCCTCCTTTTATCTTACCAGACTGACATGCCCAGTTCTAAATACTGTTATTCCACTCGGTGTCGTCACTTCTACACAATAGGTGTAGGTAGAATTTTGGGCCAACTCTCCTTGAAAAATACCATTCCAGCCAGGGTCAGATGATTCCTCAGCATAAACCAGTTCGCCCCATTGGTTGTAAATGTACATCCTCGCAAAGGCGACATCACTACCCAATAGGGAAAAGCGATCATTCCGACCGTCATCATTAGGACTAAAAGCATTGGGTATCCAAAGATCAATTGCGGTTTGTTGTTGACCATTGTTGTTTTGAGGAGGACCAATTCGATATTCGATGTAATTTTCTTTGATCAAGGTATCTATGCATCCACTTTGATCTTGAGCCATTAAAGTCACGGTATAAACACCAGTATCACGGTATTCGTGGCTGGGTTCGAGCAGATTGGATTGATTATCATTAGAATTGGGATCACCAAAATCCCAGGTCACCTGAGCCATTGTATGGAGGTCAGCAGAAAAATTGACTGTGGTCTTTCCACTTGACAGGGCCTGTCGATCGGCCGTAAAATCATTGATAATGGGTGGAAGAACCTGAATGGCTACAGTATTGGAATTCAAAACTAAGCCAGAAGTATTGGTGACTTGTACAGAATAGTTGCCTTCATTTTCTACAGTAATTGTAGAAGCTGTCTCATTGGGAATGGGCCAGCCATCCAAAAGCCATTGATTACCCTCGCCATAAGAAGAGGATAAAACGGCCTGTTGGCCATAGCACAGCAAGGCATCACCAGCGATTATCAAGACATTAGGCGGTACCTCATTGCCTACCGCAACGACCTCTGTACAAGTCACCAATACTTCTGGCTTAGTTTTGAATTCCAATACTGTAGCCATTCAGGTTCTTCCAC
>JBCBDH010000873.1:0-2460 GCA_038529855.1 Bacteroidota bacterium
TTATGCATAATACGACGGGTTACATGGTTGGCAAAGCTTATGAAGAAGGAGGGATTATAAAGAACGGTGCTAAATTGATCAATGCTGTATCCAATAGTGAGGTACCCCATATTACTTTGATGATTGGTTCTTCTTATGGTGCTGGCAATTACGGTATGAATGGACGTTCTTATCATCCTCGATTTTTATTTGCCTATCCCAATTCCAAAATTGGAGTGATGGGTTCTGAACAATTGGCGGGAGTAATGGATATTATCCAGCGGGCTTCTGCAAAACGGCAGGGTGTGGAGTTTAATGAGCAACAGGCCAGTATGGTCAAGCAGATGCTTATCGCAGAAGCAGAGAAAAAATCCTCTGCCTGGCATTCAACATCTGAACTATGGGATGATGGTTTGTTAGATCCCAGAGAGACACGCAATTATTTGGGCTTTAGTTTAGCCGTAGTTTACAATCAAGCCATCCAGGGAGCCAAGGGCTATGGTGTTTGGCGACATTAAAAGAACATGAATTTTATTCAAAGCATATTAATTGCCAATAGGGGAGAGATCGCCCTGAGAATCATCCGAACCTGCAGGAAAATGGGCATTCGCAGTATCGCCGTTTTTTCAGATGCAGATCGCGAAGCACCCTTTACAAAAGCAGCTGATTTGGCCGTCCATATTGGCAATAGCCCTCCACAGGAATCCTATCTTCGCCAAGATCATTTAATTGAAGTGGCGAAAAAGACCCACGCGGATGCAATACATCCAGGATATGGCTTTTTGTCTGAAAATGCCGCTTTTGCAGCAGCTTGCCAAGCAGCTGGGCTTATCTTTATTGGTCCCAATCCCAATGCCATCGCTCAAATGGCTTCTAAAACGGCGGCAAAGGCCCTGATGAAAGCGCATGAGGTCCCTGTCATTCCAGGTTATCAAGGAATGGAGCAATCAGCAGAAAAAATGATTCAGGAAGCGGAGCGGATTGGATATCCTGTTTTATTAAAAGCAAGTGCTGGCGGCGGTGGAAAAGGAATGCGACTGGTGGAAAAAGCGGCTGATCTCCCCGCTGCTTTGGATGCTGCTCAAAGAGAGGCGCAACAGGCATTTGGCGATCCCAAGCTTTTGCTAGAGAAATACATCTCCTCTGGTCGGCACATTGAGTTTCAAGTATTTGGTGACCAACACGGAACTGTCATTCATTTATTTGAAAGAGAATGTACGATTCAGAGGCGATATCAAAAAGTCATCGAAGAGAGTCCTTCCCCCATCATGGACGAAGCTTTAAGAGGGGAGATGGCCCAAGCGGCTATCCAAGCAGCTAAAGCCCTTCAATACGATAATGCGGGAACAGTAGAATTCATTTTTGATGAAGCGACTAGGGCATTCTACTTTTTGGAAGTCAACACTCGCTTACAAGTCGAGCATCCAGTAACAGAAGCCATCACGGGTTTGGATCTGGTTAGAATGCAGATAGAATCAGCACAGGGACTTCCGCTACCAATCAATCAAGAGGAAGTAAAGGCCAGGGGCTATGCTATTGAAGTTCGCTTATATGCAGAGGATGCACAAAATCAATTTCTACCCGTCACTGGGCTGATAAAGCGTTTTGAATGGCCAGAGATAGAGGGCCTTCGAGTAGATACTGGCATTGAACGGGGAAGTCGCATTTCTATATTTTACGATCCGATGATTGCCAAATTGATTGTTTGGGATTTGGATCGCTTGCAAGCCCTTAGAAAGATGCGCTATGTATTGAGTCAGCTTCGATGTATGGGGATGACAACTAATCAACACTTTCTCCTTCAAATCCTACAACACCAAGCTTTTCAGCAAGGACAATACGATACCCATTTTATCGAACAGCATCTCGATCTTCTCCTTTCCTCAGAAGGGATTTTGGCTTATTCGCATTATGCCTGTTTGGCTACCTGTCTTTTTCATTGGCAGGACAGACAAGGGTCCAGGTCCCTGCTGCGCACGCTTCCGTCAGGTTGGCGAAATAGTTTTTACCGTCCTCAGCTCTGCGAATATGCTATTGGAGAACAGGAATATCAAGTCAGCTATCGCTATTTGAAAAGTCATTTTGAGATGGCGGTAGATGAACAAGCCTATCGGGTCCAGTTGGAGGCTGTAGACGATCAGATGATTCGATTGGATATAGATGGTTTAGTGTATACTTTTCAATTAGCAGTAGGAGAACAATGTCTGTATCTGCATCAGGAGCTAATGGGAAATTTCTGTGTTCAAACTGTAGATCGTTTTCCAGCACCAAAATCTGAGGCTGCGGCAGGTGTTTTGGAAGCGCCTATGCCTTCGCAGGTGGTTAAGGTACTGGTGGAAGCTGGCCAGAAAGTTGAAAAGGGCGAAGCACTCATCGTTCTTTCTTCGATGAAAATGGAAAATAGCATTTGTGCGGTTAGCTCAGGAACCATCGAAGCCGTTTATGCTAAAGAAGGAAGTAATATTGAGGCAGGCTTCCTAT
>JBCBDH010000874.1:0-2449 GCA_038529855.1 Bacteroidota bacterium
CTTATTTTTCTATCCAAAAGATAATACCCCTACTTGTACAACCGAGGTTTGCAACCTTCGAGACAACCACGAGGCACTCAAAGCCAAAGGTTACGCTCTTTTAGGTGTTAGCCCTGACAGTGCTCGCAAGCACATTAATTTTATCAAGAAGTTTGATCTACCTTTCCCATTGATCAGCGATGCTGATTTGGCCTTGATCAAGGCATATGATGTATGGGGACCTAAGAAGATGTATGGAAAGGAATACGATGGTCTCTATCGCACCACCTTTTTGATAGACGAGAAGGGAATTATTGAAGAAGTGATTACAAAGGTAGTGGCCAAGGAGCATGCCGAGCAGATCATGGCGCTGGAAACCGTATAATTCATCCATTTTAGCCCATCAATACCGCGGGCTGCTGTGGTAAATGGCGATAAAGATAAAAGCCATTTTTAGATGCAGGCTAATGGAATCATCTAATTCGTCGACGATATCCCATTCTCTGGGGTCGTCTTCGAATCGGGTGTAAATCTCAAAAGCACCATACTCCTTTTCGCTGACCAGCCATTCGTTGAAATTATTGCGCCAGCGACTTCGAAGGGTCAGATTCCTCTCATTATCTGTGATGCGCCATTCAGAAAAGTCATTGGACCATTTGGTGCGCACCGTAATCACCTCTCCATCGCCGCGTATTTCCCATTGGGTGGGGTCTTCCTTCCAGAGTTGTTTGATCGAGCCGACCTGATCTCCAATGCGATAATCCCATTCGCTCCAGTCATTCTGCATCTGCCAGCGCATGCGCAATTCACCAGGTTCTTCCTCCTCCTCTTCCTCTTCGGAATAGACAAAGATCATCCACTCCGTAAACTCATCGCTCCACTTGGTGCCGATACCATTGAGTACCTGTGCAGAGAGAAAAAGTGGGTGGAAAAGAAGGAAGAGTAAGAAAAATCGTTTGAATATCATCAAGAGGATAACAGGATCGGAGGAGAATTATTGTGTAAAAAAGATTGTCGGAGTAGCCTTGAGCACTCCGACAATAGGCCAAAGCCTTGATGAATAGCATACCTTAGAAAGGCAGATCATCACTTTCGTCCATCACTGGTTCATCAGTGACAGAGGGGAAGGAATCACTAGGGGCAGAAGCTACGGCATCACTTCCACCAACATTTTCAATCCGCCAGGCATCCAGATTGGTGAAATAGCTGGTTCTTCCATCCTTCGTATATTCTCTTCCACGCAGGGAAAAAGTAACTTTGACCTGATCGCCTTCGCTAAAGGGATCGAGTTTATCGCAATTGTTTTGGGTCATCTGAAATTTGATCAGTTGGGTATAAGCCCCATCTTCGATTTCGACCACAAATTCGCGTTTTCTAAATTTATCGGTAACTTGATTGGTGTCGAACTTTTTGTATAATCGACCTTCCGCTTCAAATGACATGTCAAATCCTCTTTATTAGTGATAAAATGAGTCTTTCTATAAAATAAAGACGGCTAAAGATACAAAAAAAGGGCGGAAGGAAGAAAGCGGATAAGGGAATTCACTGGTATAGTAACAAGGATTATACAAGCCCACAAAGCCCTCAGGTCTAATGGCTTGAAGCATTAGACTTTTGATTTAGAAAAGAAGTAATAAGCCGTTTTGTTGTGATTGAATTTAAGGACTTAATGGACTACTCAATGGTAATAGGAGTAGAGCTTAAGCCGATGAGTTGGTAGATATCTGTTGGGTTTTTGCAAAGGATGGCCTTTCTGCCGCGAATAGCGATAGGAGCTTTGATGAGTTGGGGATTGTAGCGCAGCACTTTTATCCAGCTTTCTTCATCAAATTCTCTACCTCGGATGTGTGCTTGATAGTAGGGGTGCGCCTTGTTTAGTATTTCTTTGGGGTGTAAGTTTAGGGATTGAAGAATCGTATGCCAACTGGTGCCCGTGGAAGGCGTTTGGGCAAAGGAGTAGGTACGGATATGGCGAGAGAGCCCTTGCGCATGAGCAACGGTTTTGCGATCCGAGCTGGACTCTGGGTTGTAGTAGATTAAAATTTCTCGTTGATGTGTTTTCATGATATTGGCGGTTTTGATGAATGCCTATTAATATATTGCTATTTAGCTAGAATGACAAATTTGGTTTTAATAAAATTACCTATAACTAGCTATAAAGTTGACTAAACAATTTATTTGCAGTAAATAATTTTATTTATTTATTGATAGAGGGAAATCTAGGTGATTGGGCACTAGCGGGTTTTTGAAATAGGGAAGAATATTTGAAGAAGAACGGAGAGAGGAACTAACTTTTGCCGTCTTTTCGGTGTTTTATTTGTGGAGACAAAAGTGACAGCAATGGCGACTATTCGTCTCAAAATGTAAGAAACAAGAGTTTTTAACATTTTAAAATTGCCTTCTGGACAACTTTAATAAGACATTAACACAAAAACTCCTTTAAAATTAATAAATTACAACTGTAACTTGT
>JBCBDH010000875.1:0-2440 GCA_038529855.1 Bacteroidota bacterium
CTGACTTTTGTCGTCGAATGTTTCGATTTCTTTTTGATGAAGAGAAATCGAAACATTCGACGACAAAAGTCAGGCTCCAATTCCATGAACTTGATCATCATTTCTTTGGGGTAGTAGTTTTCCCCTTTCCACAAGCGTCGCGAGCGCGTATTCTGTAGCGAGCGATCATACATCTCCGCCAAATTGGGCGCCTCTACCTCCCATGCTTGCTGGAAGATTTGAAGCGATTCCCAGCGGAAACCACCTTGTAGCTCACGACTTCGCTGTAGCTTATTCTGGTATTTTTTTAGGTATTCTTGTATTTTTTGAACTTGCATATTGGGTCTGTTAGGAGGGGTAAAGATAAAACCTAAACCTGAAACAAACGCATCAAAGCTGATAAGGCATGTGGATGCATCACGCGCCCTTCATTAATCATTGCCCTGATCTCCTCCATCGTCACCTCTACTAGATCAATGGACTCGCCGTCGTCTAGATCTGTAGGATGCGTAAGTTGAGCTTGGTCCAGAAGCCAGTGGTGGATGTGGCAGTCCATGAAAACGGGGTTGGAGGGAATGGAGCCCAGGTATTGCCAGTTGGTGCCCGTATAGCCTGTCTCTTCGCGCAGCTCGCGGCGAGCCGCTTCGCCGTGTGCTTCGCCAGGGTCGACCAGACCACCAGGAAGTTCCAGGGTATTGTGGCCGATGCCAAAGCGGTATTGGTTGACCATGAGTATGGTGCCTCGATCAGTTTTGGCGATGACATTGACCGAATCGGGGGATTCTAGGATGGTGGTGCGGACCTGACGACCGTTTACTGGGTTTTGCATCCAATCGAAACGGACGTCAAAGAGTTTGAGTTGTGGGCCTTTTTCGGACTTTAGGCATTTCCAGTCGTGTGACATGAGCGGGCTTTTAGTGAATGGTTTTGCTGAGAGAAAATAGTTGTTGATTGTTCTGATCTGATTAGGCTATTGGAAAAACACCTATTTGATCTGCTCTTGGTTTTTATTTCGAATGTCTTTTAGAAAAATCAATGGGCTAGTCCCTCCCGTTCCCTTCGCCTCCTTTTCAGTTTTGGCGGCGGGTTTCATAATGTAAATGGCTACCACTTTCAAATGGGCATTTCGAAATTCTATCAGGGCCGCTACGGCTGCCTCATAAGCTTCTTGATAAGGACCGTAATCCGCTGATTGTAAGCTCGTTCCCTGCTCCACCCATCGCAGCCAATCCGCATGTGGCCGAGGCATGTGTTTGCGCATTTCCAATAAATAGGCAGCGGTCGTCCCTTCATACCTTATCCCAAAAATGGCATCAAAAAACTGTAGCAAACTACTTTGAGCGGCACTTCCTCCATGATAGCTGTGCTGTGCTGGTTGCACCCCCTCATAAGTCACTGCCTCAAAGGAGGCCAAAAAAGGTCGAATCTCGTGATAGAAAATAGCTGGGTCACAATGATCATACAGGCTATTTAGGGCCAGGGTCATCTCTTTTAAAATCGCCTCCCCTTTTTGGAGCAAAGGGATAGCCGCATCATATTCGCGGCTCTCCACATGCTGCCGACAAGTCAGCAAAGGCAGAATCGCTCTCGCTCCAATCGCCTCAATTTGCGCCGTAATCAAATAAAACCAAGCCTCATCACTCGCATGATTAAACTGCAACAGCGTCGCCAAATTTTTTGGATGAAACTCGCCCTCAGGGTCCAGCTTTCGCCAATTGTTCAAAACCCCAGAAGGATGAGATAAAATGGGTAAGCGATCCATTTGCTCAGATAGTGCTACCCAAGGTAGGGCAATAGCGCGAGGAAGCACTTTGACCCCAGGCGAGCTATGGATATAGGCATGAGCAAAAAAAGAAAGCAGTAGCATGGCCCGCTCGCGCTCCGCCGCTGTCTCCAAATGCCCAATCTCCAAAACTGGCCATTGGTCAATTATAGCTCTGTGTGCTTTTTGCTGAATCCTATCAGGCAGCTCTCTTGCCAAGGCTTCCCAAGCTTGATAATAAGGATGAGGTAATTGCAGCAGCGGCGCTTCACTGGGTAGGAAGCCAGTTTGGGGATGGATGTGGTGGTCTTGGAGGATGGTGGATAGGGTTGCTGGATGCATGAGGCGTTTTGAGTCTGTGTATTATTTCAGATGCAAGTTAGCAGTTTTAGAGGACACGCCCTACAGCCGCGTCGCATACCTCCGCTTCTTATACCGCTTTCGCTTCGCTCTCACCTGCTGATTGCGATCTCTAGCGCGTTGGCTCATCACATCAGCTTCAATCCAGCTCATCAGGATGGGAAAATCATCTTGACTGATTTGTCGCACTTTTCGGGTAGGGAAAAGCTTTCGGAATGGGAATTTGTGATTGAGTCGAAAGATTAATTCGTAATGGGGAGCTAGGGGGTAGCCTTCTTGGGTGTGGGTGGGGAGGTCGAGAATATGGGCAGGGTCTTCGCTATAGCCAGGGACTTGCCA
>JBCBDH010000876.1:0-2433 GCA_038529855.1 Bacteroidota bacterium
TCTTTGCATGTTTTATACAGAAGTGAGCAATCATATAGGACAAACCGTTTTAATGAATCTCTTTACGGGAAAGTATCATCATCCAATTGAGGAGGAAAGAATCTTTATGTTTCTGGATATGAAGTCTTCTACGACCATTGCAGAACAATTAGGCCACCTAAACTATTTCAAGCTCTTAAAAACCTATTATGCTGATTTATCAGCGCCTATTATCCAACACGGGGGAGAAATCTATGACTACATTGGCGATGAAATCATTATCACCTGGAAGTACAAAAAGGGGGAGGTCAATAATAACTGTCTGCATTGCTTTTTTGATATGAAAACAGCCCTACAGCAGCAAGCTCAAAAATTCCAATCGACCTATGGTGTCGTTCCCACTTTTAAGGCAGGCATTCATCTGGGAAAAGTTACTTCTGGAGAAATTGGCATCATCAAAAGAGAAATCACCTTTTCAGGAGATGTTTTAAATACTACCGCCAGAATACAAGGACTTTGCAATCAGTATGAGGTAGATTTATTGATTTCTGGAAAACTAAGACAGGTCTTAGCGCCCGATCCAGATTTGGAGATGATTGCATTGGGCATAGCGACTTTGAGGGGGAGAAATAAAAAGATCGATTTACTTACCGTGAAAAAGAAGGATGCACTCCTCAAAAATGATAGTAATACTATCTATTATTAAAGTGTACAAAACAGAAATAGTATTTTGTTGTTAAAACACTTGTAACTCGATGGCATTTCATGGCCAATAACTTTCTATATCAAAACCAACATAAAAACAATGACTAAATTCTACGATTTCAAGTATCTCAAAGGAGATATGATGGGGGGGCTGGTCGCTGGCGTCGTTGCCTTGCCCCTTGCACTTGCCTTTGGTGTTCAGTCTGGAATGGGCGCAACAGCAGGACTTTATGGTGCCATCGCCATTGGTATTTTTGCCGCTTTATTTGGAGGTACGCCCACACAGGCCAGTGGTCCAACGGGGCCCATGACTGTGGTATCAGCAGCATTGGTGGCGGCAGCTATTGAAATGACGGGGAGTTTGGACGGTGCGATGGGGATTATTTTGTTGACTTTTATATTGGGGGGCTTATTGCAAATCGTTTTTGGATTGGTCAATATTGCCAGTTATGTGAAGTATTTTCCCTACCCCGTGGTTTCTGGTTTTATGAGTGGGGTGGGTTTAATTATCGCCATTTTACAGATATTTCCATTTGCGGGATTGAGTTCGCCTAAATCGACGATTGCCGTATTACAGGATTTACCGCGACTTTTCTCAGAGGCCAATGGGCAGGCGCTCCTTTTGGGGGGTATTACCGTAGCTATTTATTATCTCTTTCCAAAGATTACCAAGGCCATTCCCAGTGCTTTGGTGGCACTGGTTGGGGCATCCTTGATCGCCTATTTTGCCAAGATGGATGTACCAATTATTGGAGAGATTCCCTCTGGTTGGCCTTCTTTGCAGATCGGCAGCTTAATGACGGTAGATGCGAGTGCTTATAGTTTGATCTTTGAATATGCACTGGTGTTGGCCATCCTGGGCAGTATAGATTCGCTGTTGACTTCAGTGATTGCGGATAATATGACCAAGACCAAGCACAATAGTAATCGGGAATTGATTGGACAGGGGATTGGGAATATGGTGGCTGGTGTGATTGGAGGAATTCCAGGAGCGGGAGCGACGAAGGGGACGGTGGTGAATATCAATGCAGGTGGAAGGACGCGACTATCTGGCGCTTTGCATGGCTTATTTTTGCTGGCTGTATTATTGGGCTTGGGACAATTGGCGGCCAATATTCCACTTTGTGTATTGGCGGGTCTATTGACGCCTATTGCTTTTAAGATTATTGACTTTAAAGGGCTGAAGCATTTGACTAAAGTGCCTCGAGCAGATGCGGTTGTGCTGATTCTCGTTTTGTTGATTACTACTTTTGGTAGCCTTATCCAGGCAGTGGGTATTGGTGTGGCACTGGCTTGTTTGCTGTTTATGAAGAAATCTGGGGATATGAGTGAGAAGGGATTGGAAGTGGGCCCGATTTCGGATCTTGATGGTTCCAAGCCTTGGCAGGACGAGTTGGATTTTTACGAGAAGTACAAGGATAAAGTAATAATCAAGCATCTTTATGGTCCACTATTTTTTGGATTCACCTCTTATTTCAAAGATGAAGTAAAGAATCATTCGAAGGATATTAAAGCGCTAATTTTCAGAATGGATCGAGTGCCTTATATTGATCAGTCTGGACTGTATGCTTTGGAGGATATTATTCTGGATTTGCGGCAGCAAGGTATAGAGGTGATTCTTGTGGGCTTGAAAGAACAGCCGCTAGATATGCTAAAGGCCGTTGATATCATTCCTGATTTGGTACCAGAGGAAGATTTGTTTGACCGTGTTGAGGATTGTTTTACTTATCTGCGAAACAAACTCAAAGC
>JBCBDH010000877.1:0-2425 GCA_038529855.1 Bacteroidota bacterium
CAATAAGAACGCCGTGGATGTCCTCCAACCCAAAGTCGATTTGGCGACCCTCGAAGAAATCCAAACCTATGCAGAAGTGATGTGTTTTTCCTCATCGGCCAAATAGCGCGTATGGCTGATGCATTTGACTTTGTGAACTGATGGAAATTCTTCCAGCAGTATTCTTTCGTAATCCCAGATGGTAATCGTTCGGTTCTTATGCCGCAAACGCTCACTCGACCGTTTGTAAAAACTCTCATCACTCTCTATCGTTCGCCCACCAAAAGAAGCATAGGGCTGTAAGATGCTCTTGATCTCTATCGCTCTCAGCACGGGCTTACTGATCGACTCGGCCAGCAATGCCTTTTCCAAATGACGAGGATCATTGCCATTGTCTGCAAATACCGCCACGGCCGCCTGCGCCTTTACATCAATCATCTGGCAAACCCCCTGAGAAGGCGTGCGTGGACTGCCATCTTCATTATTCCCCAGGGCTTCCCCTCCATCTGGCTGCCGCTTAATCGCCGCCCTAATCCAATGCAGGTTTTTATCCAAAATGCTATTGGCTTTGGCAATGGTGCTTGGCAATTTGAATTGTACCAAGCCAGAAGTGATAAAACCGCGAGTGGTGTCTTTAAGGATATCGCGCTGATCAAAAGCCATCCAGACATTATTGGCTAAGTAAGACCAATGGATGCTTGGCCGTGGGACCTCTGGATCAGCCGTGCCTTCCATTGTCTGGAAGAGTAAAGACAAGGTTTTATCAGGCTCCAAATCTTGCAATCCAATGTATAGTGCCCCTTCTATCTGATCTGTGTCAACCTTGAATTGAGGCACCATAGAGATACCCGTTTCGCCCTGAATATCGACATGGACTTCCTGATGACCAAAGGGCGTAAGGTGAAAGACCTTGTCGTAGCGGCTACCAAAATCGTTTCCCGCAAAAGAAGTATTGAGGGAAATCACTTCGGTAGCGCTGTAATCCAGGTAGATATTGGCGATTTGTGGGGTATAAGGTTCTAATGGGAAGGCGATGACATCATCGGGATTTTGCGACTGTTTGATGACTGCCCTTGCGTAAACGGGATTATAATAGCTGTGTAGGAAGTCAGAACCATCCAGTTCCATTTTCAAAAAACCAGTTAATGCGGCTGGGGTGTATTGATTGGGTAGTTGGTAATCTGGCCGTCTTTGTGTGATCGACGATAGATTATCCAGGGTATAGATTTTTTGTTGGTTTTGTTTGCTGTTGTTTCGAGAGTAAAAAATAAATCCTTGGGCATCCTGTACGGCCATCCAGGCTTCTCCTAAATAAGGGGCCATTTCGATGGTGCCAGTCTCTAATTCGTAAAGGGATTTGGTTTTTTTGAGGGCTTGGCTATCCAATTCAGAAAGGGGAGTGATTTTTTCCTGACTACCATCTTCTTTTGGCTTTTGGCTTTTTTTACCAGCGGATTTGCCTTTGGTAAGCATCCGCATGGATTGGGTATTATTACCCTCATCTGCAGTCGACTCTGTAGAGAGGTTTTGCACCGTTTGACTATAACTGATACTTGGTGCGCTGTATCCTGGGGAGAAAATGCTTCCAGTGGCGTCATTCTCAGGTCCAAATAATTTACTGGCATCTCCAGGCACCTTATTCCATATATTACCATTGAGATAATAGAAATTGCCTAGAAAGCTTTCATTATCTACTTCTTTACCATTAACCGTGACTTCGTATTCCTGGTAATAATCATTAAAAGCTACTGGGGCATCTGCCCATTCCAAATTGATACTCAAATTGGTGAGGGTCTTGCGAAGCATCTCTTGGTTGCCAATGTAAAGCGTTGAGCCCAATACGGGGCGAGAACCAAAAGGCATAAAGGTCTTACTGGGGTCTAATGCTCCATCCTGATTGCCCATGACCAAATCCCGCAAGCCAGTTACTGTCGTGCTAATAATGACCTCTTCCAGGAGTAGATTTTTCAAACTTTCATACAAACCATTTTCCTCTAAAGCTGTCGCTGCACTTCCTGCTTTTTCGTCGTTGAGTAATACACGGAGCACAGGATATTTACTTTGGAATTCATAGCCATGCAATTCCATATCATAAGCCATGATAGGTACTTGCGAGACATCGAGTTGGATGATAATACTCACATAACCATCCACACTGATTTTTGCATTAAAACCTGTGGTGGAAGGATCTGAACTGTTGCTACCCAGGGTCGTATTTTCATCCAGCTGTAGCCAGCCTTCTTCTGTTGTCAGGGCTACCTTAAAGGCTTTGCTCAAAGAAGTTGAAATGCCAAAAGTCGCATCCGTTTTAAAAATGACGGTTAGCTCCCTGAGTCCTTCCTTGAGAAATAGGGCAGGGGAGGAGACCGCCAGTCCCATTTTGGCATGTAAAGTCGTTTCTCTTCCCACTGGATTCCAGGCGGAGCCGTCTTCATAGGGATCGCCA
>JBCBDH010000878.1:0-2422 GCA_038529855.1 Bacteroidota bacterium
GGCCAGACGAAATAGTAGCCCCTGTTTAATGCCCCCTCCTGTTCGAGTTGTCACTTGCGGGATGGGCGTGGACTGCCTCCGCAGGTAGAGGGAAAAAGAGGGCAGGGGCTACTATTTCGTCTGGCCATTGGTAATGATTCGCTTCAAGGACCGATTCGCGATGCGCATTATGGTCTGCAATTGCAGGATACAGCGATTTCAGGTGTGACTAATGAAGCAGATTTTACCATTCAATATGAAGAAATTGCAGGGGCTTATCCAGATGGTACGCCTTATTCCCTCCGCCAACCAACCTATACACTAATCAATACATCAGGAGCGCCAATAAATATTAAAGAAGTTTCGCCAAGAGTGGCCAATCACATTATTGGTATGGGCTTATTGGAAGCCATTGCTGAAGATACTTTGCGATCATTGGCGGATGAGCAGGATGCAGATGGCGATGGCATCAGTGGACGACCCAATTATGTTTGGAGTGTCGAGACGCAATCCACGGCTATTGGCCGTTTTGGTTGGAAAGCCAACCAGCCTACGGTCAGACAGCAAGTCGCTTCTGCTTTTGCGGGAGATATGGGCATTACTTCTTCGCTTTTTCCCAATGAAAATTGCCCACCTTCAGTTGATTGTGCTACACTGCCTAATGGAGGTGATCCAGAAATTTCAGATGATGATTTGATGAAGATTGTTCTGTATGCTAGTGCCCTGGCAGTGCCAGCGCAAAGAGGCTGGGAGAAAGAGAAAGTACAGCGAGGAAAAGCACTGTTTGTGGAAGCAAAATGCACGTCTTGCCACATTCCTCAGATCAAAACGGGTGAGCATCCCTATATCAAAGGCTTTTCCAATCAAACGATCCGTCCTTATACCGATTTATTGCTGCACGACATGGGAGAAGGACTAGCTGACCATGCCAACGATTTCCTGGCCAATGGCCGCGAATGGCGTACTCCGCCGCTTTGGGGCATTGGATTGTTTGAAATGGTCAATGGCCATACCTATTATTTACACGATGGTCGGGCGAGAAATTTAGAAGAGGCCATTCTATGGCATGATGGAGAAGCCCAAGCCTCTAAAACAGCCTTTATGGAAATGACGGCCACGGAGCGCGAACAATTGATCGCCTTTCTCAATTCTCTGTAATAAAGTATTCGTATGAACGCAAAAATACTCCCTTTGCTTTTGGCTTTGATCTGTTTGTTTTCCTGTGAGGATCAAGAAAAAAAGCTTGATCAACTCCGCAGTCAACAGCTCCATAATATCAGTGAATTTGGCGCCCTGCCTCTTCATCAATCCTTTCAGACCGCTTGTGCCCAACTCTCCCAATCTGTGCAAACCTTCGCTCAAGCACCCAATATGGAGCAACTAAGCCTTGTACAAAAGCAATGGCAGCAAGCAGGTGAACTTTTCAAAAGGTGCGAACTCTACGATATTGGAGAAGTCAATAGCCAGTTTATCCATTTTCGCCTCCATCGCTGGCCAATCAATGAACAAAGACTAGAAGATACCCTCCAAATGAATCCAGCGATTAGCACAGATCGAGTGGCTAATCTAGGCTCTGCCCTTGTGGGTATTGCTGCTTTGGAATACCTGCTTTTTGAACAAACACCAGAACAGACGCTTGCGCAATTTCAAAAGGAACCCAAGCGGCTACAATATCTCCAAGGCTGTGCAGCGTATTTAGATCAAAAAGCGACAGAGCTGCAAACGATCTGGAAGAATTACCACCCTACCTTTATCACCGCTCTGGAAAGTAGAATCAGTGGCGGGCAAAACCAGATCACCAACTCTCTGGTCGCTTATCTTGAAGAGACTTCCAAATTGCGTTTGGGCAAAGCATTGGGTGAAGCGGATGGTGGCCTGGTGGATACGAGCAAATTGGAAGCTTATCGAAGTGATGCCTCTTTGGCTTTTATCAAAAGTGGCTTTGCAGAATGGAAGCACTGCTATAAAGGCGAATTCCCCAATAGTACAGATATCTTTGGTTTGGACGATTATCTGGTGGCGCTGGGCAATCAGGACTTAGTCAATCGGGTCCAGACCGCCATAGAAGCCTGTGATGCGGCCTTGAATGAACTATCGAGCCTCAACCAAGATATCAATGGCCAAAAGGCCAAAGTCACAGCAGTCAAAACTGCCTTTAGTACCCTGGCTGTCTTGCTCAAAACAGAGGTAGCCAGTTTTATTGGCGTAACCATTACTGTGAATGATTCAGATGGGGATTAATGATAGGTAGTCTGAGCAGCCGTCCACGGGATGGGAAGGAATTACAAATCAGCCATTGCTGCCTGCGGTTTCTTTAGCGCTCCTCTTTAGCCAGTAAACAACATTATTTAGATGCTGTTCGCCATATAGCTGTATGAATTTTTTAGTCTCATTATTGCGTTTATCTTCGTAAACTCTGAGGCGGCCAGCGATAAAATTTTGG
>JBCBDH010000879.1:0-2420 GCA_038529855.1 Bacteroidota bacterium
ACCTTACTTACCTTTGGAAGATCGAACGCGATCCTTGTTTTTTGTCGGAATGGATTGGGTTGATTCTGAAATAAATCAAAAGAGGTTTTAGCTTTTTGCGATATAGCCCTATCTATTCCCTTGTTGTATTGTATTGAAACCTTATCGGGATGGCTTCTCGGATTAGCTAACAGTTTATTTGAGTAGGCTTCTGGAGCTAATCCATTGTTTAGATGAAAAACAGTTGATAATCGGGTACTGTTTAACACACTTAGTTGTAAAGTAAACAAATAATTACCCTGTTTTGGTTCCAATTTTTGATAATTATTTTCATTTTTATGCCAACTTACGCTAATTTTGTCAAAATGCTGTACAAAATCTGTATTTTGAAGCAAATTTTCACCATCTAATTCAATTTTTTGTATAGCTACATTCTCTGGGTCATAATTCAGGCTAAACTGAAAGCCAAAGTACTCCTCAAGCGGAGCGGCATAGACGGGAATGCGATATTGTTGCCCCGCTTCCAACCACTGATCGCCTAGATAAATATTCCAGTTTTGGATATCTTGCCTATCTGATGCTTGGGTATTGAGACTAAAGCCTAAATTGCCACTGATGTCTCCTACCTTTACACCGACAAAATCGAGATCTTCTATATGATCATCTACCCAGCCCTGGTTCTCAAATTGTAAATCAATGGCTAGAAAGGTCTGGCTGGAACTGGTCAGCAGGTTTTTGGGATAGGCTTCCGCCAAAATTCGCTTTTCCGCTAATTGGCATATCCCTGATAAGGGCGTATCGACTAAGGGACGAAGGACCAAATGAAATAAGACTTGCGCTGAATCGCTCCTTAGCAAATCATTTCCTAAAGTAGCATCCCACCAAGCAAGATGAATGTGGTTTTCGCAATAATGCAAAAAAGCATCTGCCACCCTACTGCCCAGCACCTCTTCGACCAAAACCTTTTCGCGATCAAAGGCCAGATCAAATTGTAAGCCTAGTAAATCTTTGGCAGAGCTTAAACTGATCGGAATGGTATAGCGCTGCCCAGCTCTTAACAACTGATCGGGAAGGCTTAAAACAGGTCCCTTTTCTCGATGGCGTTCCTCACTTGCTTGAGCGACCAACATCTGTGGATTCGCATTACCACTTACATCTCCCACTTTCCAACCAATGTAATTAATGGTATTATTACCAAAGGTAAGCCCATCAACTGGTATGCTATCCACTGGTAAGTCATCAAGAGGAGCGTTTTGGTTAGGCAGCCAACTTTCCGCTGCAAAAGCCCAGGAGGTATGATTTCTAAAATCATCATCTATACCCAAAATCAAGCGACGCAGTTCGACTAGATCAAATGTAGTGATGGTGCCAGATCGATTGACATCGGCTGCAAAATATTGGTAGGGAGCATCCAGACTATCCAATCCAAGGATATGCCTACTAATCAGCAATAGATCAAAAGTGGAAACTCCATTTAAAGGATGGCTTATTTTTTCAGGGCGAAATACATAATCACCACAAAAATCCAAGGATTCGATCCAAAACTCACCAGCTGTATCTGTGTATAAGCTGTTTGAAACACCATTATTTACTGAGCGTATGTTCACCTCAACCTGATGGATAGCCTCTCCTTCTGGTGTAACAATCTTTCCAGCAGCATCAATAGAATTGATATATTCACCAATTACTAATATATCAACTTCACTTGTACGGAAGTTGCCTGCTTCATCCCAAACATAAATGGTTAATTCTTCGACTAAGCCCGTATAATCAGCTGCTGTCCTGTACAAAGTATCATCTTCTACATCAACAGAAAAGGAAAACCGCAAGGCTTCTTTGGGCGTACAATCATCCTCACTATCAATATTAAAATCATCAGCTCGAATATAGATAAAGGGAGGGCCATGATCTTCGCAAGCGGGGATCATCAAAGGAAAGGTAAGCACTCCTGTGGTATAATTAGGCGTAGGGGCAATGGTATCGTTTTGGCAATCTACCAAATCACTGTAGGTAGCTAAACCAGCAGGAATGGTCAACTGATTCTCAGCAGAAATCAAAAGAGGAAACCATAATAAAGATAACAGTAGTAGTCGCTCGATACTATAAGTTGAGCTACGCACTGCTTTAAAGTAGGCGATGTTCTTCATGGGATATTATTTTTCATAAATACCATATGGCATCTTGCCCAGGCCAGATCAGGGTCCATCCAATGTGTAGGCTTAAAGGATAGCTGAATACTTGTATAGGGCCAAACTGCTGATTGGATGGCCTCCATCGAATACGCTTCTGCCAATAGGCGATCTTGGGTGAGGGAAAAAACTTCTGATAATTGAACATCTTCTAAAGGACAAATCCTCAAACGAAGTAAATCAATGGCTTCGCCTGAAGGAAAAGGATCGTCTCCTGCTGTCTCATCCCACCAACTTATGGCGATTCGATCA
>JBCBDH010000880.1:0-2420 GCA_038529855.1 Bacteroidota bacterium
TAGATTCAGATGGTACTACCTCTGCTATTTTTGATTTCATCACCCCTCCACTAAAGTCGGCCAATCAATCATTCAATCTCGTGGCCATGAGCGATATGCAGAGAGATGGTAGTCGCCCCAATATTTTTAATGAGGTGACGCATGAGGGGATCATTGATTATTTTCAAGCGCAACACGGCCATGATCTCCCTACTGATTTGGGATTGATTTTGATCCCTGGCGATTTGGTACCAACTGGCAATAATTACAACCAGTGGCAAACTGGTTTTTTCGCTCCTGCTCATCCGCTATTTGCCCATGTGCCTGTTTACCCCGTGCTGGGAAACCACGAGAACAATGCGGGTTTTTATTTTCAATATTTTGACCTACCCCTCAATGGAACGGCTGGATATGAAGAGCATTGGTGGTATAAGGATTATTCCAATGTCCGCATCATTGGGCTCAATAGCAATGGTGGCTATCGAATTCAGGAACAGCTCGATTGGCTGGAAGTTACCTTAGATGAGGCTTGTTTGGATGAGGACATCGACTTTGTCTTTGCCCAATTACATCATCCGTATTTGTCTGAACTTTGGACGCCTGGCGAGACCAATTATACAGGCTCGGTGATTGCACTAATGGAGGAATTTACCAGTCTTTGTGGCAAACCTTCTATTCACTTTTTTGGCCATACGCATGGTTATTCAAGGGGCCAATCAAAAGATCACGAACACCTTTGGGTGAATGTGGCGACTGCTGGTGGAGCAATTGACAATTGGGGGGAGTTTCCCAATGCTGATTATGAAGAGTTTAATAAGTCTATTGATGAATATGGCTTTGTCGTTGTTAATGTGACGGCAGGTAGTGATCCTGAATTTACGCTGCGTAGGATTTCGAGGGGGGATCAAGATGTCAGCATCGACAATGAAGAGCAGGACGTAGTGACGCTAAAAAAGACAGATGTTCCACCCGCTCAGCCGTTTGGACTTTTTCCAGTCAATGAAGAGGTGAGTCCCAATTGTGTCAATTTAGTGGGGAGTATTTTTGATGACGCGGGTGATTTTCACCAAGCTTCTCATTGGCAGGTTGCAGAGGTTTGTAGTGATTTTTCCAATCCCTTGATTGATCAATGGAAGCAACACGAAAATTGGTATAATGAAGTGGATACACAGGCTGGTGATGACCTGACGGATGAAAAAATTGAGGGCTTATCTCCCAATAGCACGTATTGCTGGCGGGTGCGCTATCGCGATGAGCACCTGAAATGGAGTGATTGGTCCGCTCCCATTCCATTTAGTACGGGGCTATCTGAATTGACGGATAATCTTTTGCTCAATGGTGGGGGAGAAGATGGGGTGAATCATTGGATTGTGGAGACGGGGAGTATAGAGTCATTGGGGCCAGGCGAATGTGCAGGAGGAAATCCTTATCGTGGGGATAAATACTTGGCCGTAGGTGGACTTTGTGATGGGAATGAGACGACTTACTCAGCGGCTTATCAAATCGTCGATGTTAGTAGTATGGCAGCTGTGATTAGCGGAGGGGAGGTAGAAGTAAATGCCAATGCTTATTTGGCCAATTATAATGGCAATGACCAACCTAGTTTTTTTGTACAATACCTCGATGCAACGGATGGTTTGCTTGGAACTTCCCCTACTCAAAGTGCTTCGACTAGTACTTGGACTTATTTTAGTATTTCCGAATTGTTACCAGCAGCTACCCGCCAAATCAAGATTGTACTGACTGGAACCAGAAATGCTGGAACAGATAATGACTCCTATTTTGATGAATTGGCCATTCAGCTGGATACTTTTCCTGGGGATAATTGTGCTGATTTACCCCTGCCTGTGGAGCTATTGGATTTTCGTGGCGACTGTGAGGAGGAAGAGCTAAGTTTCTTCTGGGAAGTGGTCCAGGAAGTCAATCTGAGACAATATCGAATTAGTAAAAGCAGAGATGGGCGCAATTGGCAGGTCTTAGCCACTCGACAACCATCAAGGGCTGAAAATGGAAATAAGCAATATCGCTTTCGACCTCAGCAAAGTTTGGATCAAGTGGGGCTTTATTTCAGATTGGAAAGCATAGATTGGGATGGTCAGGTTCACTATTCCCCAATCATTCGCATAGACTGTAGCGAGGCGACATCCTTCCAAGTATATCCCAATCCTGTTTCTGCCGATGAATTGACGATTGTTTTAGAAAGCGATCAAGTAGTGCCGATCCATTTACGAATCACCAATGCATTGGGACAGCAATTGTATCAAGACCAAGGCTTTACACAAAAAGGAAAGCAAAAATGGACCGTTCCAATTCATCTTTTACCCAAGGGAATCTATTCAGTTGATCTTTCCACCACTACTTGGCAGCAACGCGAGTTATTTATCCGAGATTGAGGCGCTTGATGAACTGATCAAGGGCGGTGATTGTAAAAGTTGTTTTTG
>JBCBDH010000881.1:0-2415 GCA_038529855.1 Bacteroidota bacterium
CCATGAGAAAGATAATGTACTCCTCAAAGCTGGGCTGGCGTTTTTGGATAAATTGGGTAAAATTAGAATCATCGTCATAGATGACTGGAGTTGGTAGCTCCACTGTTTTTGCTTCTGAATCTTCCTGATCAAAAAAGAGCTGCAATCTTGTTTTGATCACCTCTGACAGATAATCTAGGGCTTGGTATATATTGGGAACATTAGAGGCCATATCGTATGGATATTCACAGGGTTGAAAGATAAATTCAAATTTTTAAAAGTCGGACATCTCCAGGTGTTTGGAAGCGACCAGGGACCAGCCAATAGGTTTCATTGGTTGATGCTTCATGTACATCCAATTCCACATCCATAAGGGAGCTACCCTTTTTGATAAAGGGAGGTTTGTAGCCTTGATCGTGGAAAAACCAGGTCCCGTCTTGTAATCTTCCAATGATAAAAGCATGTTGAAACAGGGTGTATCTTACAGGCTCCCCTTCAGACTGACTTTTCATCTTCTGGCGAACTTCTGCCCGTACCTGAGCAATCTCCCCTGCCTTTAGCTCTGTCACGGTTGGCTTTCCAAAGACATCTATGAAGTCGTAGACCTGATCAAATTTACTGCCTGAAGCACTCATATCAAAACCCAAAAAGATCATGATAGAATTGATCTCTCCAGCCAAAAGGGCCACACCCGCTCCTCCCTTGGGATCGTGATTGAAATAGATATAGTACAGCGCAAAAGCCAGATTATTGTAATCGGGTTGGGTAGGTTTATAATTGGGATTGGCCAATTGGGCATTTAGGGTTTGCAGGATACTTTTGATCTCTTCGACTTCGCTCGCACCCTCCAAACCCAATCTCGTGAGTTTTCTGCCAATGCTATCTCCTCTTTGTTCATAACGTGTGAGGGTTTTTTGTACGCCACTTTGAAGCAATTGATGATTGCCATTGTTTTGATCAAAAATCAGCATAGCCGTCAATACAGAAGATACCCCACAGGTATGGCTTTTTTGATGAAACCGCGGAATCAAAGGAGCGGTACTTTCCCCCTCCTCTCCACTTCTCTGAATCATGGCTTGCCCTTTTTGCTGAACGACATGGGTCAATTCATGGGCAATTAATTCTTGTCCTTGAAGGGTATGGGGTTGGTATTGATTATTTTTAAAATAGATATTTTTCCCCAGCGTAAAGGCGCGGGACTTGAGGTCTTTATTGGCTTGGTTTGCGGCTGCATCTGTGTGGATACTTACCTGATTAAAGCTTTGGCCAAAAGCTTGTTCCATATTTTTTTGAGTAGTAGAGGGGAGCGATTGTCCTTTTGTCTGACTGTGTTTGATCGCATTTGTGGTGGCAGGACTTGGCGAAGCGGTGCCAGAACTGTCTTTTTGGGTTTGAATACTTAAGCTTGGAATGGGAGCGATAGGGTCTGTGGCCTGGCCCTGAATAGCCTTTTGGGCATTTTGATCTGCTGCTTGTTCAGAGGCTGGATCTTGGTATAGAAAAAAGGGGCTATCTGTGGATGTTGGAGCATCCAGTTTGGGGGATTGTTTTTTGGATCGTCGTTGTTTAGATTTTTTGTGAGGCATTAATGGTAGCTTGAATCAGATGAATGGCAGCTTGGGATTTCTTATGAAAGGATTATTTTAGGTACTAAATCTAAAGTTGATCCTTCCTAGCTTTCTTTTAACTGTTTACAAAAGTCTAAGTAGGATTTATTATCTGTGCCCGGAAAAATCCTTGGAAGATTTTCTGCAATTTCTGAAGTAATTTCGAGTAGGTCATCAGGGAAAGAGATGGCCTTGGACATTTTTAGATGTTCTAATTTACAAAAGAAAAGCTGCCAATCATAAATACCTTTTGTTTCACAAAGTTTGCTCAGGTATTCTGGGTAGTTGAGGTGTAGTTGAAATAATTCTCCTTGGCGATAATACCACAGTTCATAATCGCCCTTCGCTTCATCAATAATACGGAGCAGGCATAATCGACCATTGCCATTTGTCTTTTGATCATCTATTATTTTTGATTGCGGAATGACCTCTTTAAACGCCTCAGGAAGATGATAAGGTTGGATTTTGGGCGCTTCTTTAAATAGTACGGTCATAAATTCTTCGAGATAGAATTCACCAGCTAGGTCTTCTGCTGTTTCTTTTGATTCGTCTTTATATTCCCAAGCTAATTCTGTTTCTTTTTGAATGGGGATGCAATACCTGAAGTGGTCAGGTATTTGAAAGGGCAGAAATTCCTGTGTTCCCTCAAATTCATCCGTGAGTTCTTCTTCCTTGAGCAAGGCAACGCGATTGAAATTTCTCAGTAATTGGAGTGGTTTGATTTGACTTACTTCCTCAAAGATTTGATGAAAATTGTTGGGGAGTTCTTTAAAGTCGTCTTTTGGCATATGAAAATGAATTATGGATTTCGCGTAATTTTTACATTTGG
>JBCBDH010000882.1:0-2415 GCA_038529855.1 Bacteroidota bacterium
AATACCCTTGGTGCCAGTACTTTGATGGAATCACCAAAGCCAAGAATCAGACGATCCAGTTCAAAATTGAGATGTAAATGGAGTCTAATGTGAATCCGTCCGTCTGGATATTGGCTTTGGTGATTCCATCAAAGTACTGGCACCAAGGGTATTGAGACGACGCATCAAGGCCAAATTGAAAAGGGCTTTACAGCAATACGAATCATAAAATGCCGCCCATACTGCCGCCATCCACCTTGATAGCCGTACCATTGGTCGCTGCTGCCAAAGGACTTACTAAATAAGCTATCGTATGAGCTACTTCTTCCACTTTGGCAAAGCGCTGAAGCAGAGAGGAGGTACGGACTTGGGTAAAGAACTCCGCTTCTACCTCTTCTTTGCTTTTTTGTTCTTTCGCAGCGGCAGCAGCCAGGAATTGCTCGGCACCCTCTGAAAGCGTAGAACCTGGCACCACGGTATTTACGGTTACAGCCGTCCCTTTGGTTAATTGCGCCAAGCCTCGTGAGATGCCTAAAAGTGCCGTTTTGGTTGTACTGTAAGCAATCAAATCTTCAGGAACTAGCGTAGCACACTCGCTAGAGATAAAGACAATTCGCCCCCAATTGCGCTCTAGCATTTTGGGCAGATAATGTCTGGATAGACGCACCCCGCTCATCACATTTACTTCAAATTGAGCATACCAATCTTCATCACTTGTTGTATAGAAAGATTGTGAGCGGTAAATGCCAACATTATTGATCAGGATATCTACGCTGGGTAATTGCTCTAGAAGCTGTGTGACGGATTGGACATTGGCAAAATCGGCAGCAATGCCTTGCACTTTGGCTTTTGGGAGTATTTCCCGCAGTCGACCTACAGCCCTTTGAACACTTTCTTCGCTTCGACCATTGATCCAAACCTCAGCACCTTCCTGTAATAATGCTTTTGCGGTAGCCCAACCAATACCAGCGGTCGAACCAGAGATCAATACTCGTTTGCCCTGAATTTGTAAATCCATTTGACTACCAGTTTTTCAGCCCTAGTAGCTTTTCCCCTAATTCACTAAGCTTGGCTTGCTCGTATTTGGTTTGCTCCCAATGGCGTGGGTCACCAGGAAAGGCATAGCCTTCTGGGGCAATACGATTTTTCCAGGAATTAACGCGCCATTGGCGAAGGGAGGGATTGTCTTCTTCGGCAGGCATCATAGAGATATATTGAGCAACGCGGACCTTATCTTCAGAGCGATTGGCGCGAATACCATGAGGCAGGCTACTATTAAAGATGAGTAAATCACCCGCTTCCATTTTTACTTTGACGAGGTGTTCTTCGAGACCTGTAATATCAGGCTGGAATTTATTGCGATCAGCTGGTTGGCTTAGCTTCCAGCTTTCATAATTCCTAAATAACCAGGGGATGCATTGGAATCCCCCCATATTTTCATCAGTCTGATCGGATAGGGCCAAGACGCCTTGTACGTTTTGAGGTTTGGTATCAGGATCATAATCCCAGTGGATAAAGGCTTTGTACTCGTGGCCAGGGCGAATGGGAAAATTGAGGTTAGCTCGGTCGATGGTCACCCAGAGCTTATGGGTTCCCCAAACATCACAGAAGGCATCATAGACGCGTTGGGTTTGGCGATTGTTCCAAAGGTGCTGATTATTGTAAACTTCTACCATCCCTGTACCAGCCAACTCCTTCATCTGCATTTCTGCCCTTGGGGCTGCGTACCAGGTATTGGGATCATCTGCCTTTTTATCATCAAACTCCCAAATAAATTTTGCCGTTTCTAAAGCTTGGGCTCTGGGAACGGCTTGCTTGATGACAATATAGCCATTGTGTTTCCAAAAGTCCCAATCGGCCTCACTCATCACGCGCAAGGCTTCCCCATTGGATCGATCGCTTAATTTAACCTTGCTACTTTTGGCGGTGGAGGGATTACCAGGGATGTCCTTATGGGCATTATTGGGAATCCTATTGGGGGTCATGGTCGGCTGCTTATCGTTCATCATACACGCTATTTGGTTAGATAATAATGTAAAGATAGGGTATTTGAGCATTGCTAATCCTGTTGAATATTGGCCATTATTTGAACGATATTGATATATTTTAGATTTTAGTGGATTAATTTGACCAATTTAGGATAGATTGTAGATTACAAAATGAAGACCCAATTCGAAAATATCAGCCCAGATGCGAATAGCTCCTTTCGCTTGCTACTCAATCCTCGATTGAGTGAGTTGTTTTTCTGGCATTTTCATCCAGAGTATGAACTGGTTTATATTGAAGGAGCTAATGGTACGAGACAAGTAGGTGATCATATTTCTGAATATCAGGGCAGTGATTTGGTCTTTATAGGCTCGGATATTCCTCATTTGAATTTTGATTATGGGGTCAAGACGGATTATGAAAAAGTGGTGCTGCATATTCATCCCTCTT
>JBCBDH010000883.1:0-2410 GCA_038529855.1 Bacteroidota bacterium
TCATCACGGTCCCACCCAGCTTTTTTTCTCAGGCACCCAGCAGCTTTAATATAGAAGCCATTGAAAAGACAAGCGTGAGAGCAGTCACCCATGAGCAGTTGGAGCGGGTGCTGCAAAAAGAGCCGCATTTGGAGCGCTATTTTAGAATCATCGTCGTTGAGATTATGATCGCGCTGGGGCAAAAGATTGTCCATCTACTCACCAAAAGCGCTGAGGAAAGGTATCAGGAAATGATCGAAAAATACCCTGATATTTTTAGCCGCGCCAATCTTGGACATATTGCTGGCTATTTGGGCATTACCCAACAAAGTCTGAGCAGGATAAGAACGCCAAGAAAATAATAAGCGCCTATTCAAAATCCTTCAATTGGCTACGAGCGGCCAATGTGTGCTACACACTTTTTCACATAGGTTAAATTTTTTAATCCAATACTTCCCTAACTTTAGGGAGTCATTAGCACATGGTATCAATAAAACCAATCATCATGGAAGGAGAAGCACTCAGCAAAGCCATCCCCCTTACGGTCTTACTTGTTTTAGGCATCATTGAAGCCCTTGGCGGTTTGTATTTTCACGACAAGCGAACTCGAAATGACTTTTCTATTGAAATATTGAGCTTGGTGATTCTCCCCGTTTTGGTACAGCCTGGCATTTTTCTATTCATTTTCTTGATAGGAGATGTGTGGTTTCCAGCATACGAAGATAGTCTGGCAACGATGGCCATGGGCTGGCATTTCCTCGCCCTCCTCCTGCTTGATGACATGATGCAATATTGGTGGCATCGCCTGTCGCATGTCAATAGGGTGATGTGGAAATTACATCGCCCACACCACGTCATAGAGGAAATGGGCGTTTTGGTCACCTATCGAAATGCCATTTTATATTATGCCCTGATGCCAGGTATTTGGTTTTCAGCCATCCTGGTTTATTTGGGCATGGGCTATGCCTATTTGATCTATCTCCCCATCAAACTCACCGTCATCTTGCTGGCCCACAGCGAAACCAAATGGGACAGCTTTCTCTATCGCCACAAAATCCTACAGCCCCTAGCCTGGATCATCGAAAGAACCATCTCCACTCCCAGCACCCACTTTGCCCATCACGGCCTAACTGCTGAAGACGGCGTCTCCCACCCCAATGGCAATTTTGGCAATCTACTTTTCATCTGGGACATCATTTTTGGGACCGCCAAGATCACCAGAAAATACCCCACGCGTTTTGGCGCCTGGAATCAAGTCAAAGAATCCTGGCACATCCAACTGTTCTTCCCCTTCATTCGATCCAAAAATCCCAACAGCGAATTGCATTCCATCACCACTAAAAATGATTATGACCCATCCGTAGAATACAAGGAATTTAATCAATGATGATCTTAAAATTTTGTGTGGATTTTTCCTGGATAAAATGACTCAATCATCAGTGGATTAGAGCCTAAGACGCTCCCCTTTAATTCCTAAAAAAACCATATATTTAGCCAATAGATATGGGTGTAAGTAAAGCAAGTCCAAAAGGGCTTTCCCATTAATTACTTAAACACCTAAGAATGGAACCCAGGACCAATTCCAAATACCTCACCTTCGTCCAAACAGTGAATCCCAATGATATTGTCGGACGAGAAAAGGATTTAGCTGAATTGCATAGCCGCCTGTCTGAGCATAAAGCGGTGCTGCTAGTCAATGGCATGGGCGGTGTAGGAAAAACAACACTTGCAGCAGCCTATGTCTTCAAATATGCCCACCAATACGAAAAAATCGCCTGGATTACCCAATCTGAAGAAGGCGTCGTCAGCAGCTTTATCCAAAACCAACAACTCCTCCAATCTCTCCAAATCCAACTAGAAGGCAAAACCCCTTTCGACCTCTTAGAAGAGATCCTCTTTAAACTAAACAACCTCCCAGAACAAAGCAAATTACTCATCCTAGACAACACCAATCTAGCCATCCAAGCTATCTCGATCAAATCCCCTCCCCACCCAATTGGTCCGTTTTAATGACTTCCAGAGAACAAATAAGCGGCGCCCAAGTCCACCTCATGGAATTGGATTTTCTATCTCCCCCCGCTGCTGTCGAGCTGTTTAAAAAACATTGCTCGATCATTAAAGACGAAGCCCTCATCCTAGAAGTCGTCAAAGGCATTGAGTTCCATACCCTAAGCATTGAAATCCTCGCCAAAACCGCTCAATATAGACGACTAGATGCCAAGGCGCTAAAAACTGCATTGGAAAATAATATCAAAGCAGGTGTTTCAACAGAGCATTCGAAAAGAAGTAAGATAGAGCGTATATTATCCTATCTGAGCCGCATCTTTGAATCTGACTTTAGCTACCTGTATGATGTTGAGATCTGGCTGATGAAGCCGTTCGTTTGTCTGGCGCCAGACTTCTTACCCTATGAATGGTTGGAAGGTTTAAT
>JBCBDH010000884.1:0-2406 GCA_038529855.1 Bacteroidota bacterium
ACACTACCTTGGGCTTTACCATACTTTTCAGGGCGGCTGCACCAATAATGACTGTACCACTGATGGCGATCGAGTTTGTGATACCCCACCTGATCAATCGACAGCTGTAGTACAGTCATTATTGGTGCAGCCGCCCTGAAAAGTATGGTAAAGCCCAAGGTAGTGTCCCATCTCGTGTACTTGTACCCCTGAGGCTCCTTCCGAACTTCCAAACCAGCGGGCTTCCATCACGATGCCATCTATATTAGAGCCATGGGCAGAGGGAAAGTAGGCATAGCCTGCTACGCCACAGCCTGCGCTATTGCTACAAATTTCTCCTACCAACCAGATATTGATATAGGATTCTGGGTCCCAGCGATTGAGGTCTTTTAGGGCGACGTCCTGGGTTTCGATGGTCATATTGGTCAGGGGCGAATTGATGCGATTGATGCCCGTGGTGGCATTGCCATTGGGATCTTGTTTGGCGAGGCAAAATTGGATTTGGGTGTTGACACCCGTGCCTTGGTCGTAGTAATTGCTATTGGCGAAGGCTTGGTTGAGGTGGCGAATGCCATCGAGGACTTGGGCTTGGGGGATATTTTCGCTGCCGTTTTGGTGAACGACGTGAACGACGATGGGGAGTTCGTAATCGGTCAATAATCGTGAGCTGGAGCCTTGGGCGAGCTGTGCGAGTCTTTGAGATTCCAGGTATTCTTGTTGTTGCCAGAGCTGGGGATTTTCCTGATAGATTTGTCGCTGCACGGCTTCGCTGGCACAAACCCAAATGGGATGATTTCGATGAGGTTTTTGGGGTTTTGTTGGGGCACCCCAAAGGAGGAGTCCTAAGAAAAAAGGGAATAGGGAAAGGGTCTTCATAAGCTTTTGGTTTGTTTCATATTGTTTGGACCGATGGTCTTGCAGCAATCGGGAATTTGTAGTAGATGTAGGTAGCGCTAAAATGGGTGTAAGAAAACACTTACAGAATAGATCTTTGAAAGATCCGAATAAGATAAGGAAATTCGTAGTCTGTAAGATATTAAAAAAATCGCCGACAGTAAAGCCATTTACATGACAAAGTGGTGGATTATCGACCCATGCATCACGTGAAGGTTTTGGCAGATATCCAATAGCTTGATAACAATAAATTTAGATATCCACTTTGATTGTTATACAATAATTTGTATATTTATCACATAGCAACTTTTACGACCCATCACAAAGAATGTATTAAACTGCTTTTCTAATTTTCTCTTTTCAGTCTGTTAATTTATTGATCGCTCAGCGAGTTTTGCCTTAGGGCAAATTAAAAAGCTATTGGCTCTAACAGAAGCCATTTCAAGAAATTTTACAACAAAAATACTAGGCATTTGTACTCCCGGGTGAGTGCCTGTCTTTTTATTGCCTTGAAGGTATGTAGCAACACCTTCGAGCTTGTCCTCTAATTTTTTAACCTAAAAACCTTCTCGAACATGAGACCTCGATTTATTCAAACAGTTCTACTCTTTGCGGCTTTTATGATGGTCGCTTCTTTAGCTCAAGCTCAACTGATTGCCACTAACAATTTGGGGGCCTTTGATCCCAGCGGTCCTTTTGATTTGAATGGTAAGTTTACTTCTCTTGGCGAATCGGGCGGCGTGCCTGGTCCTACGCCAACAGGTTGCGACCTGTATGGTTTTCGGGCACAGCTAGACTCCCTGAACTCTGTCAATTTGGGGATGCAGGTATCTTCTAACTTGCGTTTCCCCGCACTTTCCTTCCAAGGAAATCCACTCATTATCTCTCAGTCTGGCGCCACAGGAGCTGGTGGAACGGGCGATGCGGGTTGTGGTGATATCATCGCTGCCTATTTTGATAGCTTTGGTTTTCCTGGTGCCAATAATTTCGTCTATGCGATTTATGGATCTGGTTTTGCTTCCAATGGTCTTTGGGTAGCTTCTGATAGAAAGACCAAAAGAGAAATTCAGCCCATTGCTGATGCAGCGGATATATTGACCCAGCTGAATGGCGTGAGCTATGAATACAAAACAGATGAGTTTCCTGAAAAGAATTTCAAGGAAGGTCGTCAGTATGGTTTTATTGCTCAGGAAGTAGCGGAAATACTTCCTGAAGCCACACAGCTAGTTCCTAGTTTGAACGGTGAGGCAGATGACATCATCGCCATGAACTACGATATGATTATTCCTGTATTGACAGAAGTTGTTAAGAAGCAGATGAAAGTGATTGAGGAGATGCAGACTCGTTTGGCGCAGCTAGAAGAGCGCTCTGATAAGGACGATAGCAAAGCAGCTCTTGATCCAAATACTTCTTCCAATGTCAGCCTCAGTCAAAATCGCCCTAATCCATTTAAAGGCATGACGACCATTGAATACAGTATTCCTGAATCTATGACGAATGCTCGCTTGGTGGTATATGGTGCAAATGGTAGTG
>JBCBDH010000885.1:0-2404 GCA_038529855.1 Bacteroidota bacterium
CTTGAGCCTTGGTAGTAGACTGAAGGGTTTGTCCATCTTTAGTTGGCAAATCGTTCATAATGAGTTTGATCAAATCGATCAAGGCCCAGATACCACAACCACCCAGGGTAAGCAATTGGATAATTCCTATAGTGGTATATCCAAGGTAGAAACGGTGTATACCCAATCCGCCCAAGAGTAGGCAAAGCAGGAAAGCAACTAATTGTTCCTTACGGCCACCAGCATCTTCATTTTTAAGGCTCTTTTTAATTTTCTTTTGGGCAGCTTTCAGCATGACCACTTCTTTGAGCTTTAGTTTTTTGCCAGTCCGTTTTTTGATTTCTCGGGGGCTAAGGTCAAGGAATTCGTCGATAGTCAACCCTTGGAAGGCACTTACATCTAAGCCTTCGACTTCATGAATCAACTGAGTAGCTGGGTCAGAATTTTGGTGAACATCGACAACAGCGAATGCTTGCGTACTAATCGCAAACATCGCAACCAATAAAAATAGTTGTAGTGTTTTCATCTAAACGCTTTTTTTGTTATGCCTACTCTACAAGCTTTTCGGCTTCCGCTCCCTACTCTATTTAGGATTTTCGGGTCCTCCTGTGTATACCGAGTACAAATTTGTTTATTTGATTCAATAATTTGTCAATTGCTGGACTTACCAACAATACATTATTGCACGAAACCATTTGGATTTCAACGCTCTTTCCTATTCTTTCTGCGTCGAACGGAAGATTGGATGCAACTAAGTGCATACACATCACTTTACTAGCGGATGCTCTTTTTACCTAGAATGGCACTAATATAAGAACTTATTTCAAATTTATAGGGTAGCCAGTAGATTTAATCGTCAAGCTTAAGTACTTCAAGGAAAGCCTTTTGTGGTACTTCTACATTGCCGATCTGCCGCATTTTCTTTTTTCCTTTCTTTTGCTTCTCCAGCAATTTACGCTTACGCGTAATATCTCCACCATAACACTTGGCAGTTACATCCTTACGGAGCGCAGAGAGGGTTTCTCTAGCTATAACTTTGGCACCAATGGAGGCTTGTATGGCAATTTTGAATTGCTGGCGTGGCAATAATTCTTTTAATTTCTTACAAATTTTGCGACCAAAAGCCTCGGCCTTTGTGCGATGTACCAAAGCACTCAGGGCATCAACGGCATCTCCATTGAGTAAGATGTCTAATTTCACCAAGCTGGATTGACGATAGGCCAAAGGCGCATAGTCAAATGAGGCATAGCCCCTGGAGATAGACTTGAGTTTATCGTAAAAGTCAAAAACAATCTCGGCGAGTGGCATCTCAAAGGTAAGTTCTACCCGGTCAGTCGTCAAATAAATCTGCTTGGTGAGCGTCCCGCGCTTATCCATTGCCAAAGTCATGATACTACCTATGTATTCTGGCTTGGTAATGATTTGAGCGACGATGAAGGGCTCTTCGACAAAATCGAGTATAGAAGGATCAGGAAGATCGACGGGGGTTTTGACTAGAAATTTTGTACTTCCTGCCTTTTTGGTCTTGGCGTAATAGGTAACGTTGGGAATGGTCGTAATCACATTTTGATCAAACTCCCTTGACAAACGCTCCTGAATAATTTCGAGGTGCAACATCCCAAGGAATCCACAGCGAAAACCAAAACCCAAGGCAACAGAAGATTCGGGCTCAAATACCAAAGAGGCATCATTGAGCTGTAATTTTTCTAAGCTGTCCCGCAAATCTTCAAAATCATCATTATCTATGGGAAAGATACCAGCAAATACCATCGGCTTAACATCCTCAAATCCCTTGATGGCTTCATTGCAAGGCTGTTCTGCCAAGGTAATCGTATCCCCTACTTTAATCTCTTTGGATACTTTGATTCCCGTAATCACATAGCCCACATTCCCTGCACTCAGAGCTTTCTGTGGCACCTGATCCAATTGCAAAATTCCGATCTCGTCAGCATAGTATTCTTTTCCAGTATTTACAAAGCGTACTTTATCGCCCTTTTTAATGCTTCCGTTTAGGATTCGGAAGTAGGCAATCACCCCGCGAAACTGATTAAAGATGGAATCAAAGATCAAAGCTTGTAGTGGTGCTTTTGGATCGCCTTTTGGAGCTGGAATTCGATCGACGATGGCCTGCATAATATTCTCTACGCCCAATCCCGTCTTTCCACTGGCCAAAACAATCTCATCTGGATCACAACCAATCAAATCAATAATTTGATCAGAAACTTCTTCGACCATGGCGCTTTCCATATCTACCTTATTGATCACTGGAATAATTTCCAGATCGTGATCAATGGCCAGGTAAAGATTGGAAATCGTCTGTGCTTGAATACCTTGAGAAGCATCGACCAATAGCAGTGCTCCCTCACAGGCTGCAATGGATCGAGAAACCTCATAGGAAAAATCGACATGCCCAGGTGTATCAATC
>JBCBDH010000886.1:0-2400 GCA_038529855.1 Bacteroidota bacterium
TTTCTTTTTACAGAGACTTTTCAATTTGGAGAACCCGTTTTGCACGACTACTTTCACTTCACACTCCAAAAGCCTTGAAGGCTATTGATTTGAAAGGAAAGCTGTTTATCTTCAAATTTATCTGGAAGGAGTTTATACAAAGGCTTTTGGAGTGTGAAGTGAAAGTAGTCGTGCAAAACGGGTTCTCCAAATTGAAAAGTCTCTGTAAAAAGAAAAGGTTCTTTGACCTCCCGCTCTGTCGACATATTGGGTCTTGCAATGACAAACTCTTCGCTTTCTACCGAGAGTTGATATTCCTCAGGAGACAGAATAGTCACTTTGAAATCAGCGTGGTACATCTGCTGACTCGTATCAATCAACTCAACTTTAAAGGGAAAATAACCATAATGTTCTCGCTTTCGAAACCAGCTATCGGTTGTAAAGTAAGAAATATCAAAATCCAACTCCTCTAAGGTCAGGCCCACCAAGCTTCTGGATTTGAGAATACCGATCTCATTATATAAATTTTTCTCTGTTCCAATGAGCCCAACGCCTCCTTCTACATATTTACTTTCTCCCAACATCCGACTTTGTCCAGAGGGGTCGATTAGAATAGATGTATTGACTTCAAAAACGGGAGTTGCAAATTTGGTGTAGGCATAGGCTAGCATCAGGCAAAGTGGCAGGCTAATCATAAACAGCCATTTTCGCTCCAAAACTTTATCCACAAATACCTTTAGGTTGACTTCTGAAAAGGTACTAGCTGGTATTTTATTAGGGCTATGCATAGCGTCGTTTATTTGACGAAAATGTTTATGATAAGTGCTCCAAGGGATATGGCCGAAATGACCACACCAAGAGTCGCCGAACTCACTTTCAAGGATTTGGACTTGATAGGTTCAACATAGATCACATCGGAAGGCTGTACGTAGTAGTAATGCGTGTACAGAAAATCAGCGCGATTGAGGTTGAGGTATACTGCCTTGGCATTGCGGTAAGTTTGCCGAATCAATTTCACCTTTTCGCGATTACCAAAATCCGTAAAATCACCTGCCATACTGATGGCATCGAGAATAGTAGTTCGCTCATTGTATAGATAGTGTACTCCTGGTTTACCCACTTCCCCCAAGACCGTAATCCGCATATTGGCCAATTTGACCGTCGTAGAGGCAAATTTGAGATAAGCGCTATAATCTTCATCCAATTTGAGCTTAAGCTCGTGCAGCGTCAATCCAATCACTTCCATTCCCCCCAACATTGGCAGGTGGATCATACCAGAGTCATTGACAACATAACTATTAAAATACAAGGACTCAGGATCGTAATTGATGTTATTGGTATTGATACCTTCTATGGAAAACTCTCGATTGAGGAAATCCTCTGTACTTCCATCAAAAGCATTGATTCTGATCATCAACTGGTCAAATTCCCGAATGCGATAAGGCTCAAAGGGAAATAGCTTGGTGTTGCTAACCTCTTCCTCTACCCGAAAATTTTCCGGTACGGTCTCGTTTCCATTTATCGTGATTAACTCGCGGTGGCCTACGCAGGAGGGGGCGAGCAATAGCAAGGCCATAAAATATATCCCCATTTTAAAGCCTAGGCCGATGTTGTTCATACCGATTCGCACTTATTAAAAATAATTATATATCCTTGATCAAGTACAAGAACGATACCAAAGAATGGCCTGATTGGGCGAAGAAATAGCCCCTTGTCAGCAGCATTGGAAAAACTATTGAACAAATACCCACAAGTATTCTCAAAAAGACTTATTTTAGATAAGTTTTCCAACAAAATTTATTCGTCGTGAGCTGTGCCCCGTTTCCTAGTTGGTTTTTTATCGTTTTTTTGGCTTTTCTCTTTAACTCAAATAAGCCATCTGCGCAGAATCTGCTGCCCAATGGGAGCTTTGAATTAGTCCACGAATTTAATTACACTGACCCCCAATCTGCATTCGACGCTCTGCAGTATTGGTATTCGTCAAGTGTTTATCGCGGCACCACTACTGGAACTCCTGACCTATTCGATATCAATAACCGTTATCCATCTTCCAATCCTCCTCACTTTTGGAACATCGCCTCAGGGGCCTCTGAGGGAGATTATCATGCTGGGATGGCCAACTTTTATCTTTATGAAGGTTACCTAACCCCAGAAACGATGGCTTCGCCACTCTCAGAATCTCCTATTGCTGGAGAATACTACTACGTCGAAATAGAAACCCGCAACAAAGGGATTTCGGCTTTTGAAAATGATCCCATTCTATGCATTGTCAATGATGTCAGAGGATTGGAAATTCTACTCGACCCAGATAGTGTCTTTGTCTTCATGGATATAGACAATAAGGACAGCTATACCAATGCCGAGCGTACCCTCTCGCTCCGCTCTCCAGATATGACCTCCTATCGCTCACGCGATAGGAGG
>JBCBDH010000887.1:0-2399 GCA_038529855.1 Bacteroidota bacterium
CACGACGCCTCCGATCTAGTTGTAGGGACATAGTTCTCTCCATAATCGCTATAGTGACGGCCAACTGTACCAGAAATGGTCTTTGCCTTGCTGGGGTTGTTCAGCTTACTTGGGGTATCAAAGTCCGTGTAGTTAAAGGCTTGATTGGAGCTGGCACTTTCCAAAAATTCTGCCTGGTATTCAATGTGATCATCATCAGTAGGGGCAGGCATAGAGACTAGGGTATTTCTGCCTTGGGCATCATAGACGAGTTGTTTTCCAATGACTTCATTGCTTGCGTAATTCTTGGTCTGTGTTTGTACGGCGGAGCCAAGACGGTCTAGGTAGACTCTTGTTTCCCCAACGATATCACCTTGCTCATTGAAGACCTTACTGTGTACCCAATTGTGGGCTTCGCCCAATTGAGCAGAAGGCAAGGCATTGTTACTGCCTGTATTATAGTTGCTACAAGGCTCGATCAAAGAGCGGCTTGCAATAGCTCCCATTGAGCTGATGAGATCGCTGCCGAAATTATAAGCATAGGCTCTGTAGGTAGGATTGGCATCCAATTCAGAGGTATGGACCAGGGTGCCGTTGAAATAAAGTTTGATCAAGGAACCCTTGCGATCAATTTTGATCAAATCTGTATTTTGGGGAGTAGCATTGATGGTTGTTGTTCCAATGGAAACGCCATCTTCATAAAAAAATAATTGAGTAGTAGTGGGCGAAAAGACTGGATATATACCACAGTTCATTTCCCTTAATGTGGCAGGTGTGGGATGATCAGTCAGCCCCACTGCCAATTTATCCTTTGGCGTAAATTCGATGTAGCCCTTGGTCGCTGGACATAATTCATCGACAGATACCGTAGCGTAATTGACGGTCAGGTCCCATTGCAGACTGCGGGTTTGGGCTGGTAGGACGCTTGCTCCCAGAAGGAGAAAACACAGGAGGACTCCCCAAGCCTTTATATAGCATTTGATTGCTTGTTTCATGAAAAATGAATTTATTGTTGAATAAAAATGGGCCACTTTAAAAGTGTATTTTAAGGCCCATAGCATGCGCTTACCAAGCGCGTCTTGGTGTTTGGATGTAAAGTGCCTTAGGCATTATTGATTCCGCAGATAATTAAAGGTCTGCTCTGTGAGTACTTTTTCTCCATCAACAGTTTCTCGATAAGTTCGATGGCGTTGGCCAATGGCATCATACTCCGTGCGATCGTAAATGTTTTCTGGGCCCAGTACATATTCAGGTAAAAAACTCCAAGGTTCGTAGACATAGCTGACCATTATGGAGTTGATAGGGTGGAAGCGGAAGTCGTCAAAATAAGCGGCATTGCTTCCTGTATTTCTGGCTTGAATCACGAGTTCATCGCTTCCAGCTAAATAACCTGGAATAGAAATGGTGATAGAAAGTAAATGCCAATTACCTGCCGTTAGGATACGTCCAGTATTGACATCCACCGTTCCCCCAGTAATGGTAGAAGAACCACCAGAACCTGAGCCATTCAAATCTCCAGATGAATTGCTATTGAAGTAATAGTGTAGCTGCGCATCGTTGTTTCCATTATCATAAACCCATACTTTGGCGACGTATTTTCTATTCGCATCCAAGCCATCTATGGTCGTTTTGTACTGAAAAGCATATTGGTGCTGACTAGCCAAGATGGATTTAACTCCCGTATGGATATAAGTGGAATCAGTATTGAGAATGGTCAATGCTTGTCGACTAACTTCTCCGCCAAAGCGGGTCGCATCAATGGGATCTTCAGCTCCAGAGAAAGCGCATTCCGTATACTTCGCATCGCTCACCGCAGCGATCAAATAGCGATCATCATATCCATAGATGGCCGCTTCGTAGCGATCGCCCAGGTATTTCTTTTCTAATGCTGTTCCTCTTTCGTCAAATAGTGTATACTCCATTTGCTCCCGCCAAAGATTGACATCTGTTTGCCCATTAAAAATAAAAGTCTTATGGGGTTGCCACTCTTCTGTTTGGATACTGGTTTGGTAGTTGCCATTATTAAATGACCGCACAGGGAAGGTGTTTCTAAAAGTGGTATTACTTCCCGCAATCAGCTCTCCGTCTTTGGTGATCTTTTCTCGAGCTTTAATTTGCAGTAAATTTTCATTGGAAGTATTCAAAGACTTGGGTCCCAATTCTGGATATAATTCGTGCGCATAAGTAATTTCCTGGATTTGGCTTTCTGCTGTTCCAGGATCAAGGGTTTTAATCTTGGTGGGTAAGCCCGTGATGTCATCAAAGTTTAAGTATTCTATCGTGTATGCTGACTCATCTGATAGGATGGTCTTGGTGTCGATAATCTGATTGACATAGCGCTTATTATAAAAAGCATTGGAATTGATATAAGTCAGATGGCCCTTAGCACCTGGGCTATTAAAAGGATCAAAACTCTCTAT
>JBCBDH010000888.1:0-2397 GCA_038529855.1 Bacteroidota bacterium
GGCGATCTGAGTGCCTTGCCACTTCAGGTTCCATTTCCCACAGATAATCCTGGGACGATCGCAAAAATAAATTTGGGTAGAAATTTATTTTGGGACCCTGTTTTGTCAGGAGAGCTCGATGTTGCTTGTGCCACTTGTCATCATCCTGCAAGGGGCTATGCAGATGGAATTGATTTGTCGATTGGTGTTGGAGGAGTGGGTTTTAGCCAGAATCGGCAGGTGGGGTATACTGGTTTTGTACCCAGAAATTCTCCTACTATTATCAATACGGCTTATAATGGGATAGATATTGATGGGAATGTTGACCCTAATAGTGCAGCGATGTTTTGGGATAACCGCGCACAAGGCTTAGAGGAGCAATCCTTATTGCCTTTGCATTCTTTTATCGAAATGCGTGGCCAGGCCTATGAGGAAGCGGAGACGATGGAGACTATTGTTAATCGACTTTTGGATATTCCGCTGTATGTTCAGCAATTCAATGATGCTTTTGGTAGTCGTACCATAACAAGTGATCGAATTGCACAGGCCCTAGCTGCTTTTGAACGAAGTATTATTGCCAATAATAGTCCTTTTGATCGCTATATGAGAGGAGAGGAAGAAGCCCTGAGTCCACAGCAAATTACGGGAATGCAAACTTTTATCAATGTAGGCTGTATTGATTGCCATCACGGGCCCATGCTTTCGGATTTTGACCTACACATTTTGGGCCTTCGCGACAATCCTAAATTACAAATATCTGATCCTGGCGATGGGAATTATGCCTTTAGAACACCAACTTTGCGCAATTTAGCCTTTACGGCCCCTTATATGCACAATGGTGAACTACCCACCCTTCAGGCCGTCCTCAATTTTTATGATGACAATAATAATAATGCCCAAAATCCCAATGTCAGTAATAATCAGTTGGACAATGATTTTAGGCAGTTGAGAAACATCAATCAGCAGCAAAGAGCAGATATCATTGCTTTTCTCAATGCCCTGAATGATGATGATTTTGATCGTAGGGTGCCGCAGGAAGTGCCCAGTGGTTTACATCCAGGAGGGCGGATTGAATGAGGGGAAGAAGGAGTGGAGGGGCAGCCCGCGCTAATTATCGATCAAATGATCTTCTATTGGCTTTTTTTCGTCAAAATTATGAAGTTTTTCCTGGCACTTTTCGCAAAGACCAAGATGGGCGATGGCTTGGTCATAGGCTTTGGTATCTTTTCGCAAACGACCAGTCATAAAGGCATGAATGGTATGGTCGTCCAGGCACTTGTACTGCTGGATAATCTCCCTGACTTTACTGATGACTAGTCCAATAATAGGGAGTAAAAGCGCAAGTAAGAGATAAGTCAACACAAGGTAAAAATAAGGATTGGCGAGATCAATTAAAAATCATGCTCGCCAATCTAATTTTTTGCTATTAGTTTTAGACCAAACCGCCCATAGGACGATTGGTAATTTTTCTGATAATGAGTACGGTAACGTGCAAGGCGACACCTACTATGGCCCAAAAGATGACCCTTGCTCTGCGCACTAGGCCAAAGATTAAACCAACGGGGGCACCTAGTCCAAGTATTACAAAGGCTGTACTTACCCCTGCTTCATTGACTCCCAATCCTTGTGGGATGATAAAGAAGAGGGTAGCACTCAAGGATAAAAAGGCAGAAACCATCACGACATTGGCCATGTGAATATCATAGCCCAATACATAGAAGATGGCCATCAGTTCTAATAAATTGAGAGCACGACCCAGCATTTTGAAGAAAAAGCTTATAAGAAATCGACTGGCAGGAAGAGCTTCCACTCGATGATTATCCAGTATTTGCAATTTGCGCATGATGTAGGCCGATAGTCGAGTAGGGGCACTCGATAGGGTAACCCAGGTCATAATAGCGGCAACGACAAAAAGCACCCCAGAGGCAATCATCATGGGGAGAATAATATTTTCTGGTAAATCGACCAAATAAACGCTTAGAGCCACCATGATGGAGGTAAATAAAATACCCGTCAAAGAATGGATTAAGCGATTGTGAACAATGGCATTACTAGCCACATCCAAATCTAGCCAATTGTTGATTTGTTTGATTTTATAAGGCTCCCCACCCAGGCCCGCTAATGGAATAATGGCATTATAGGCATCTCCAGTGAGTTCGATATAGAGTAGGTCTAAAAAGGGAATCTTATTGCGAGTAAGGTTGGCGATACTCATCGCATTTGCAAAAATCCAGGGAATAGCGGTTGCAAATACGAGAAAAACCATGCCGCCAACAGTCGATAAGGACTCTGCTACAACGGTAATCTCCATGTTGTAAATCATCAAGCAAAGGATGATTACCCCAATCATATAGAGTAAAAAGGGGTCTGGAGCTTTTAATTGGTACTTACGGGATTTTTTTTTAGCAGAATTAAAGG
>JBCBDH010000889.1:0-2396 GCA_038529855.1 Bacteroidota bacterium
CATGCTGTTCTGATTGTTTGAACAACAATTTACAGGGCCTTATTTAGCGAAGTAATTGACTTTGGTTAAGAAAGTTTGCGCTGGGCAATCCGCTTTTTAATTCGACTGAGGGATTCAGCTTTTACCCCCAGGTAGGTGGCCATATAGTATTGGGGAATGCGTTGAAAAAGAGCATTTTGCTCCTTCATCATTTTCAGGTAGCGCTGCTCGGGATTCAGGGTGATAAAAGTGGCGAGCATGTGTTGATACATAGCAAGTTCAGTTTCCATCATCACTCGAGCCAAAAATTCAAAACGCGGAAATTGGACCAATAAGGCTTGGGCATGTTCTTGACTGATGACGACGAGCTGGCAATCTTCAATACACTGTAGATAGTGCGTAGCAGGTTTTTGTTTGATAAAACTTTCGTAGGAGCTGATGAATTGATGCTCTTCGTAGAAAAAAGTGGTCTTCTCTTCTCCATCCACCAAATGGTACATGCGAACACAGCCTTTTAGATTAAAATAAAAAGCCCTGGACAATTCATCCTGCTTTAGCAGATGAGCGCCTTTTTTGAAGAAGCGAATAGGAAGATGCTGTCGCAGGTATTCCTGCTCCTCCCCACTCAAAGGAGCCAATTGCTGAAGGTATTGGATAAATTGATCGATCATTAGGCCGTATGTTTTCGCCAATACAAATAAGGAAGTGCCAAAACAGTCACTAAAGCCATAACACTATAGGTCATTAAAAAGCGGTTGACATCATTGGCATAGAGCCAGGCGGAGGTAAGGGCGCCCAATCCAATTCCCAACTCTAGCGCAATGTACACCGTCGCCAATGCCCTTCCTCTATTATCATCCTGACTTCTGTCAATCGTCCAGGCAAAGATAGCTGGTGCAGCGATTCCCAAAGAAAAACCCAAACAGCCAGAAGCTGCCAAGAGGGTCATTGGACTATTGGCCAGTCCAACCAGAATAATAGAAATAGACATCATCACAATAGCAATTCGAATAATAGGTACCCGCCCCAAGCGATCTGATAAACGCCCAGCCACTAATCTGGAAACCAAAGACATGGCCGTAAAGCTGGCATAAAATAATCCTTTGTTTTCCATTCCCAAATATACAGATTGATCTGGCGTGATGGTCAATAAGGCGCCAAAGCAGAAGTAAACCAGCAAAGTCACCATCCCAGGTTTGATGGCCGTAGGCTCAAAAAGCTCATCGCGCCTTATGAGGAGTAGACGCCACTGGAACGGCTGTTTGTGGGTCAGTGTTTCTTTCAAACCAATCAAGATGAGAATCGACAAAAGAGCCATCATGGAAGAAGCGTAAAACATCATATCAACTGAATACTGCTGTACCAGCCAACCACCAATTGGCGGTGCCGCAGAAGCTCCCGTATTCAAGCTCACCCCCAATATCCCCATGCCCTCTCCTCTCCTATCTGCAGGAATGATATCCGCTCCATAGGCTGAAGTCGCCGTTGGCTTAAAACCCGTTGAAAATCCATGAAATAATCGCAAAGCCAAAAAGCCACCTACTGTTGTCACTAGTGGATACATCAAGCTCGCCACCACACAAACCAAAACGCCCACAATCATTACAGGAACCCGCCCTATTGTATCAGATAATTTACCACTAAATGGTCGAGATATACCTGCCGTCAAGGTAAACAAAGAAATAATTAGGCCCTTATAATCTTCCCCACCTAAACTGGTCAAATAAGCAGGTAACTCAGGTATAATCATCGTAAAACTTGCAGCAAAAAGACCGTGACTGAGACAGAGCAACCAAAAAGTAGAGGTATACAAACGGGGAGTGGTCGAAGACATGCGCAAAGATAGTTTTTGTCGACAAAGTGAGATAAAGCAAAAAACATAATTTTTGTTCCCTCAAATCCATCTTTTTTCCTTTCGACGATTTTTGATACTTTTATGAATAGACTAATCACCTCCTTATGCGCTATTTGATCCTTTCCCTATTATTCCTCAGTCTTATTGGCTGGTCTTGTCAATCTGCACAAAATGAAAACAGCAGCAATAGCTCAGTTGATCTTCCCGAAACTGAAGTCCCTGCGGAAAAAGAAGAACAAGCAACGGAAAAGGAAGAAGTGGTAGAGGTAAAAAAGGAAGAAGAAAGGGTAGATAAGCCCAATACTTCCAGCGATGACAAGGCAGCAGGGGTACAAGAGGACGATGCCCCAAAGTCTGAAATCCAAGTCCAGGCAGCTCCCAAAGCGGCTACGACTTCAAGGGGTAATCAGATTCAAGGGAAATTTGTCTACTTTGCAGATGCGGCCCTATTCTTTACCTGCGAGGGGAATAGAAAATATGCGGTGGCGCAAAAAGAGGCTTACCTGGATTTAGAAAAGCTGTACTTATCATTGGAAGGCCGACAGGATGCAGAGCAGGTCTT
>JBCBDH010000890.1:0-2394 GCA_038529855.1 Bacteroidota bacterium
GGCGCTTATCAGTGGAAGCCTAAAGGAGGTGCAGGTGAGGGAACCGTACCAGATGCCCATGATCCCGAAAAGCGGCATGCCCCCATTATGCTGACAACCGATTTGGCTTTGCGTATGGACCCTGCTTATGAGAAGGTATCCAGACGTTTTTACGAGAATCCCGATGAATTTGCGGATGCCTTTGCCCGTGCTTGGTTCAAATTGACCCATCGCGATATGGGGCCACGCTGTCGCTACCTTGGTGCTGAAGTACCAGAAGAAGTTTTGATCTGGCAAGATCCCGTTCCTGCGGTCAATCACGAAGTGATTAATGAAGAAGACGCGGCAGCTATCAAGGCCAATATCCTGGCTTCTGGTTTGTCTGTTTCGCAGTTGGTTTCTACAGCTTGGGCTTCTGCTTCTACTTTCCGAGGTTCTGATAAGCGCGGAGGAGCCAATGGCGCTCGTATCCGTTTGGCGCCTCAGAAAGACTGGGAAGTGAATCGTCCAGGTCAGTTGGCAGCGGTATTGTCGACTTTGGAAACTATTCAGAAGGAATTTAATGATACACAAACTGGGAATAAGCGCGTCTCACTAGCTGACGTGATTGTCTTGGGGGGTAGTGCAGGTATTGAGCAAGCTGCTAAGCGGGCTGGTCACGAGCTTACAGTTCCTTTCACACCTGGCCGTACAGACGCTACGCAGGAGCAGACAGATGTGGATTCTTTTGCTGTTCTTGAGCCTTTGGCAGATGGTTTCCGCAATTACCAAAAGAAGCAGTACTCGGTTTCTGCTGAGGAATTGCTTGTTGATAAGGCGCAGTTGATGACTTTGACTGCTCCTGAAATGACTGCTCTGGTAGGTGGTCTGCGCGTATTGAATACCAATTTTGCTCAGGCACAGCATGGGGTATTTACCCATAGATCTGAAACCCTCAGCAATGACTTTTTCCTTAATCTTCTGGATATGAGCACGGCTTGGACGGCGATTTCTGAAGATAAGGAGGTGTTTGAAGGTCGTGATCGCAAGACGGGTGTATTGAAGTGGACGGCTACTCGCGTTGATCTTATCTTTGGTTCCAATACAGAGCTTCGCGCCATTGCAGAAGTGTATGCTTGTGAGGATTCCAAAGAGCGCTTCGTGAATGATTTTGTGGCTGCATGGGCGAAGGTGATGAATTTGGATCGCTTTGATGTAGCGGTATAGTTTAGACCACTACGCTGCGAGAAGTAGAATCAGCATTAAATACCATACAAATACTTTGAAGGGAGATTATAGAATGGGGTTTACCCGTGTCTATGGTCTCCCTTCTCTTTTTATCTAGCAGCGTAGCGATCTCGCTTCCATCTCAAGACTACACTCGCTCCTTGATCAACTCCCTCACTGCCTCAATTGCCTCTGGTACTAATCTCGGATTATCCGCTAATTGCTTCAATTCCAGCGTAGGTCGCTCCGAAAATCGCTCCTTAAATCCCTCTATCCGACTGCGATCCATTGCCTTGACTTCTTCTCTAGAAAAAATTCGATGAAATAAGGCCCTGAACATTGGATCTAGAAAGGACCTATTGGTAAAATAGTGGACAATTCCGATGGTCAGCAAGATGATCTCTACAGGAAAGCCAAAGTGAAAAGTTAGTTTAACTGGAAAAAAATCGACTAGATTCAAAATACCCAATACGATTACCCCCAAGGTAAGTTTACTGCCCCAGCTGAAATTAAAATAGCTGACTAAGGCAGAAGTACACAAGAGCGACATGGCCAAAAATAGCTGCGCATCATCAATGATGGAAAAACTTGTCGTATAACCAATACCCAACCACAATAAGATCAGAGAGGTCCAATTGACGATTTTAGGCAAAGCCTTTTTGGTCGGCTGGAGGAATAAATCATCATCTAGCAGGTCCTTTTCCATAAATTTGTAGCTTCATTCATTAAGGCTTACAGGCATTTTGTATAATAAGATGCAAGCGATGTGCCATAGAATAGTAGGAAGCTGGTTTTTGGGGTACTTCTCAACAAGAATTAGCGGAGAAACCTGGCCTTATAATCTTCCATGCTCTGTAAGACCACCCGTTTTGCAACCGTATTGTCCTGAAACTCTTCGATTTCTACCGTTTTGTTTTCCAGTTTTTTGTAGTCCTCAAAGAAGGTTTTCAGTTCATTGATAAAGTGATTGGGTAATTCGGAGATGTCATTGATGAAGTTGACACTCATATCATTTTGGGCGACGGCTATGATTTTATCATCTCTTTCTCCATCGTCCAGCATATGCATCACTCCAACGACCTTAGCGGAGACAATACACATAGGCACTACATTGATTTGTGATGATAATGACCCCCTAGATATTTTGGTTTTATCACAAATCAATGTAGTGCCTATGTGTATTGTCTCCGCTAAGGTCTGAGGAATAAA
>JBCBDH010000891.1:0-2393 GCA_038529855.1 Bacteroidota bacterium
ATTGGCGACATAACGACCATGCGTCCAGGTCTCGATATAGCAAAAACCAGCTAGCTCCTCCTGATGAAAAGCAATGATGGCATTCCCCTGCTGAATCTTTTTTCTCAGATAGGCGACCTTCCTACGGGCGATACCAGTACCTCTTTGCCTGGCAGAGACCTCATACCACTGACACAATTGCTCTGCAAAAGCTTCGTGTTGGGGAGTCGTCGTCAATAAATTAAATGATGATTTCATAATTGGGTAAAGACATAGAAAAGCTGTTTTTTTCCCAAGGCTAATCGAGAAAAAAGAAACAACCAAAAAGGAAAAGAGAGCATACGCTAATTAGATAGCCATTAAAAGCTCCACTTCAATAAATAGTCTATGGTTGAATTGGAGTTAGGTAGCTAGAGAAAACTACCCCTTGGGTAATATGGAATAGATGCGCCCCTAAGGGCGACGACGGAAGCGACGAGTAGCGCGGCGAGCGCTAGCGGTAAGAGGTGAAATATATGTCGCTTTCTTAATCATTAATGCGAAGGTAAGTGATTTTTGGTATTTAGTGCAAGTCAGAAGGACCTATTTTTATTTAATTTTTTTCTTGCAACTTCTGCTGAATCTTTTCGCTCAAAGAAATATCCTCAATCTTACACTCTGCCCAAGACAGGACATCGAGATTGAGTAAGGCCCTTCTTTCGTAAGGGTCATCAGCAATTTCACTCAGTCGATTTTGAAACTTAATCAGTAGCGTTTTGTCCTTGACCAGGGGCATTCGAATGAATTGTTTGATAAAGTTTAGGGTCTCTCTTTGTACTTGGTTGAGCTCCTCAAATTTTTGTAAAAAACGATGTACAGAGGCAACCAAATATTCCAGCAACTCATAGTGAGACAATTCAAAATGACACAACAAATGTAAAATCCGCGCATAGGATTGGATATCCTCCCGCAAATGGCCCGCTTTGAGATTGATAATGCGGTTGAGATAATCGAGGGCCTCATCATAATGCCCCGCTCCAAAATACAGATAAGCGATCTTGTAATTGAAGACCATAATGCGGTGCTGGTCCAAATGAATCTCGTATTGCTTGATCTTTTTGATGATGGTCTTGACCAATGGCACCCCTTCCTTAAAAGTCCCTTTGAGGTAGTGTTGATTGATGCGGGCCGTATCGCCATACAAAAAAGCAATCGTTTTGGAGATGGTCGAAAAAGAAGCAGCCGCTTGTTTTTCAAAGGTATTAAAAACAGACAGGTAATGGGCAAATCGTTCAGTTTCGCCCATATTGTACAGCGAGGTTAGAACATAATGCAAACCTCTCATATACAAATCGGGATCCTCTTCCTTTAATGCTTCAGTAGCGTCAAACATTTCTGTCCATTGGCGGGCATGTTCAAAACAGGAGGCAAAATCCAATAGGATGTAGTAATACCAAACATAGGATTGATGTAAGTAGACCCGCTCAAAGAAAGTCAGGTCATCGGGCTTGACCTTGGGTAGGTTGGAATGGAAATATTCCTGGACCATGATCCGATCTTTATCATTTTTGGCGTGGCCGATTTGTATGTACCAGCCGTGAATTTTGATTTTCAGATTGGAGAGTCGACAGGCATTATCAATGATCTGGCTGCGATTGGTAGCAGCTTTGATCAAATCCTCAACTTTACCTTTGACTTGGCGGCTACGCGTGATGTGGCGTTCTTCGATCAGCTTTTGAAATTCGAGAATTTCCAGCGAAAGTAGGTCCTGATGGTGATCATTTGCAATGGGCAGGATGCGGTCGAGCAATTTGAGGCTTTGCAGATAGAGCCCTTTTCCATAGAGGATTTTGGCAAAGTCGATCTGCTCTCGAATCTGGATATCGATGTTTTTTTGGATGTGAATCAGACGGAGGCTGATGAGGATTTGCTTGTAGAGATGGCGTTTGAGATTGGATAATCGCGTTCCTTTTAATTTATTCATTTTCTCGGCGATCAGTGCATCGTCATAAGTCGCCATTTTATCCAATACATCAAATAATTGGATAAACTTTAGGTCACCGCTGTTCTGATTTCGATTGGCATAAAGCTTAAAACTCCGCTTTTCCGCTTTAGTCAGCGATTTAATGAGCACAAATAAAGCATCTGTCTGAGCGCTGGGCATAACATTTCGTTAACTTACAAACCTCTGTATTTCAAATAATTAACCCTACTAACTAGGTATTGACCATAACAAGATGATCATATTTTCATTCTCATCCCACGCAACCATCTCCTACTTTTGTTCTTATAAATAACTATAAAGAAAGCAACACTTCCTGGGAAAATTTAAGGTTAGCGTTTCTCTTCATAAGCATTAACAAAAAGAAATTCCCAAAGTACAATATTTATCTACATAAGTAGACAAAACAAACTGGCTTCTTTTGATGAAAGAA
>JBCBDH010000892.1:0-2390 GCA_038529855.1 Bacteroidota bacterium
GTTGATTACCCCTTGACGGTTGTAGACATTAATGGTCTAAAGCGTACAGATTTGTCGGATTATCATGTGTTGATCATGCCTAGTGGTTATTACAACAGTCGTCTTGGCAAAGAAGATTTGGAAAAGATTCAGGACTGGATTCGAAAGGGAGGACGAGCGATTGCATTGGAAGGTGCCTTATCGGTATTTGAGGGGCAGTCGGGTTTTTCACTAAAGAAATTTGCCTCAGAGAGTGAGGAAAGTAAAGATAAAAAGGCCAGGCAAAGGGCAAAGATGGATCGTCGCTTTCACATTTATGAAGGACAAGACCGCAGATCCATCTCTAATCAAATGCCAGGAGCCATCTTTGAACTTATCGTAGACGATACGCATCCCCTTGCTTATGGTTTGTCAGACCGTTACTTCTCGCTAAAAACCAGTAGTCGTGCCTATCAATTGCTTAAAGATACCTGGAATGTGGCTTATGTTGGGAAAGATCCTACCGTAATTGGATTTGCGGGAGCGAAAGCGAAGGCGAAGATGATGGAAACTACCGTTTTTGGTGTTCAAAATATGGGGCGTGGTCGGATGATCTATATGGTCGATAATCCCTTGTTCCGCAGCTTTTGGGAGCAGGGCAAATTGCTTTTTGGCAATGCGGTCTTTTTTGGGGGAATGTAAGGCTCAAAAGCGGTGGGAGTAAGCAATTAGTGGCGCAGCACCAAGAAAGTTGAGGTCGAGGTTCATCCCTATGCCAAAATCAACGCGGTTTTTTTGATTAAACCATCCTACATTGATGACGCCTAATGCAAAGGAATTATAGCTATCTTCTGCTCGGCCGATAAGTAGTTCGCCTAAAAGCCGCCAGCTATCGCTCAATTGCGCTACACCGCCAATATTGATCAAGTTTATTTTATCATTATAATATCGACCATTTTGATTGGACCGCCCGATGTTGATCGTCATATTATTTAGCGGGTTGCCAATAGTATAGCCCACTGAAAAAATCCAAATTGGATCAACAAAATCTTGATTAATGCTTCGAATATGACTCACTGTCGCATTAAAATTAGACGGGCTTTTACGATTGGAGGCCAGCTTAACGCTTCCCAAGGCAATATTGGGAAAAAGATAGCCTCCTGTGAACGAGAGATGATCATTGGCAGCAAATTCCATTAAATGAAGTAGCCCATAATAGGTCGTATAGTCGAAATGCCCACTTTCAATTTGATAGCTGGTTGGTCCCAGAAATAAGTTTTCATGTCCGTGTATTTCGAAGAGTCGTATAGGCCGTTCTTCTTCCTTTCCCTCTATCAAATGTACCTCTACAATGGACGAAATATCTTTAATCGGTATTTCCAGAACATTTCCTCGATAGCTAACCACAATTTTTTTCTTGTAAACCTCCTCAATATCCACTTTCAGTTCGCTCCCCATGACCATCACAATCTTGTAATGCAGCAGCGTAGGGGAGGCTAGGCTATCTGCCTGTTGACTTTTTTTATACAAGGGATGAGAAGGAGGAATAGGCGCTCGACCTTTTTTATTGCGGACCTTTACTTTTTTTACCTTTTTGATAGGAAATTGAAGGGTATCTCTTTCATAAATAAAGGTAAACTGACCATCTGAAATATCAATGACCCGCCCTCGCATTTTCCGGCCATTTTTCATCTTAACAATGTGAACGTCAGTCGTATCCTTGATATCGAGCCGACCGATGATGTACTGCCCTTGCAAAGGTGTATTTAACAAAAAATAAAACCCTAAAAGGCAGACGGAGTAAAGAAATGGGCATAGCTTCATAAATTCAGACTTTGGCTTTTTGACGCAATCGCTCTAGGACTAAGAAAGCCCTAATTACCTTAGACGGAGTAGATAATGAATAAAAAGGATTCCTCCTTTATTTATTGCCCCAGGACTTCCTGTTAACCTGGTGTCATTTTTCCACTAGTGAGTCTTGGCAATAAAACAGTTCCGTACAAATTTTTTTAGTTTTGCAATTTGATCATTAAGCGATCAATTTTTAGCATACACTAATTAATTCCCAATTATGATTAAAGCCAATCGTCCAAATCTCCAATCTTGGGTTGACGTGCCCGAAAATAGTGATTTTCCTATACAGAATCTGCCTTTTGGTATTTTTCAGACCGCTAGTACTGGGCCGCGTCTCTGCTCTGCGATCGGAAATCAGGTGATTGACTTATTCAAGCTCTCTCAGTTGGGATTTTTTACAGATTTACAAATAGAACGTTCGATATTCGAAAATCGCTACCTCAATGACTTTATGGCCTTGGGAAAAGCCAAGACAAGCGCCCTGCGCAATCGCCTCTCTGACTTGTTAGAATTAGATAATTCCCAATGGAATGCAAAAGAACATGCCGAACATTTCTTACATCCTATGACGGCTGTGG
>JBCBDH010000893.1:0-2379 GCA_038529855.1 Bacteroidota bacterium
GTTTTAAACTTGGCGATGGCGTTCAGCTTTTTGCCATTACTGATCCACCAGGAAGTTATATCTACGATTGGACCCCTGCGCTGCATTTATCCTGTGGCGACTGCCCCAATCCCGTTGCCACACCTGACTCCACGATTAACTATGAAATTCGGGTAGAGGATATGTTTGGCTGTGTTGATTCAGCGGCTATTACTCTGGAAATGTTGGAAATCTGCGATGAAACGGCACTGATTGTTCCAACGGGTTTTACTCCCAATGGAGACGGACAAAACGATGTGCTAAGGGTATTGGGAGATAGTGAGGTATTAGTCTTTCGCATCTTCAACCGTTGGGGAGAGGTCGTTTTCGAGACCACTGACCCTGCGGCAGGTTGGAATGGTACCTATAATGGCGAATTGCTCAATCGCGATGTTTTTGTCTACTACGTAGAAGGTCGATGCCAATTTGACGGCAGTGTGATGATTCGAACGGGGGATGTTACCCTAATCCGTTAACCTAATTTTGTATCCAAGAAACTAAGCATATGTTGTACATAGACCCATATAAGAATATCGCCATTCGATTATTGATGTGCTGTTGGTGTTTGGGGGGCATTGGTCTATCCACGGTCCAGGCACAGGACCCTCACTTTTCCCAATTTTACAATTCACCGCTCACCCTCAATCCAGCTATTACGGGATTGATGAATGACGATATTCGCATTATTGCCAATTATCGTTCACAGTGGGGAGCGGTAGCGACGCCTTTTAGGACGATGGCGCTATCGGCAGATGTCTCTGCCTTTCGCGACTATTTAGATGATGATGTCTTGGGCTTTGGTCTTTTATTGATGAATGACAAGGCGGGACAATCAGAGCTGAGAAATACGCAAGTTCAACTTTCCCTGGGCTACAGTAAAGCCTTGAATGATGATGCGAATAATTACATCAGCATTGGTGGACAAGCGGGTTTTGTACAATCGCGGATGAATGTATTGGGTTTGTTGTTTGAAAACCAATTTGATGGGGGAGCCCTCAATTCAGGTTTGCCCAGCGGAGAAGATATTGTCTTTGCTGGTGTGAATTACTGGGATGTTTCGGCAGGAATTGCCTGGGCTTATACCCCCGACCGTTTCAATAGCTATTATCTGGGAACGGCGCTGTTTCACATCAATCAACCTCGTGTAAGCTTTATGGAAAACTCTGAAGAGTTACTGCACACCAAAACTACGGTATACGGAGGAATGGAGCTACGCGCCAATTACAATATGTCTCTTTTGCCCAGAGCTGTAGTGCTGCTACAAGGACCTTCAAGAGAGGTAAACATTGGGGTTTTGGCCAAATTCAACTTTGGTAATGTCAATGGCTATGATGACATTACGGCGCTGTATGTGGGGACGATGCATCGTTTCAAAGATGCACAAGTCATCATCACCCGTTTGGACTATGGTCCTTTAGGGATCAGCTTTAGTTATGACATTAACATATCGAGTTTGAGTAATGCGAGTAAGGGGCATGGAGCAGCAGAATTGGCGGTGATGTACAAATCATCCCTTTTCCAACCCAATCGCCGTCGTGACCCTGTGATGTGTCCTGCTTTCTAGCGGTGTCTTTTGCGCTTGTTATTTTTGTAATCCATAAAGATAAATTCTCCAAGTCCTTGCAAGCTGCTGTAAAAAGCTTTGCCATTATTAGCCTTGGTGAATTGCTCGACAAAACGGACCAGATAGGGATCGCGAGCGATCATAAAGGTCGTGATAGGAATATCGAGTTTTCGGCAGCGAGTGGCTAAATTTAGGGTGCGATTGATGATCTTTCGATCCAGCCCAAAACTATTTTTGTAGTACTTTTTTCCCTTTTTGATACAAGTAGGTTTCCCATCTGTAATCATAAAGATTTGCTTATTGGGATTGCGGCGACGGCGTAGAATATCCATGGCCAATTCTACCCCTGCTACCGTATTGGTATGATAAGGGCCTACTTGCAGATAGGGAAGATCCTTGATCTCAATTTGCCAGGAATCATTGCCAAACACAATGACATCCAGGGTATCTTTGGGATAGCGCGTTGTGATGAGTTCCGCCAGTGCCATAGCGACTTTTTTGGCGGGGGTGATGCGATCCTCTCCATATAAAATCATGGAGTGAGAGATATCGATCATCAAAACCGTACTCATCTGGCTTTGATAGAAAGTTTCCTGGACTTCCAAATCCTGATGGGTAAGCTGAAAATCATCAATTCCATGATTAATTTGGGGATGGCCTGGAAAATCTGGCGATTTCAGAATCTTTGCGCAATGCCCAAATCAATCATGGAATTGATGATTTTCAGCTTACCCATCAGGATTTGGAAGTCCAGGAAACTTTCCATCAAAACCGTACTCATCTGGCTTTGATAGAAA
>JBCBDH010000894.1:0-2376 GCA_038529855.1 Bacteroidota bacterium
TTTAAGGCTTTGCCTTCTTCAGTATCATTTCCAGCAATTGGTCGGGTCTCACCAAAGCCGCCATAGGAAATTCGCGTTACAGAAATTCCTTTAGAGATGAGATAATCCGCACAGGCTTTAGCTCGCTTGACAGATAATTGTTGATTTCTTTCAAAAGGACCTACATCATCTGTATGGCCTATGATACTCAGTTTGTAATCAGGATATTTTTGTAAAACGTCCAGCACTTGGTCCAAGACAGCATAAGAAGCTTGGAGCAAGACGGAGCTTCCAAATTCAAATTGAACCGCTTGAATGGCATAGTCCAGTACTTCGCGGTCTTCCTTTTCAATCGAAGGACAGCCATTGGCAGATTCAGGAGCAGCCATATTGGGGCAGCGGTCGCGAGAATCGTCGATACCATCGCCATCGCTATCTGGACAGCCATTAAAGCGGCCTTCGCCTTTGGCAAAAGGACAATTATCTTTCGCATCTGCAATACCATCGCCATCGCTATCTGGGCAGCCTTTCAAAGTACCTGCTGTATCTGGGCAATCATCCATATTATCGGCAAAGCCGTCGCCATCGCTATCTACCGTTGGGCAGCCTTCATTGCCAAGATCCCCTGCCTCATTGGGGCAGCGGTCATCTTTATCCGCCAGTCCATCGCCATCACTATCTGGACAGCCATTCAGACTGCCGACCACATCTGGGCAGTCGTCTATATCATTGGGAACTCCATCGTCATCTGTATCTGGACAGCCCTTGGCTTTTTGGGTACCAAAATCTTCTGGGCAGTTATCTTCTGCATCTTGTATACCATCACCATCCGTATCTGGGCAGCCATTAAAGGCGGGTTTACCAGGTTCATTGGGGCATAAATCCTCATCGTCCAGGACGCCGTCCTTATCGCTATCCAATGCCGTCAGGCTATTCAGTGGATTGAGGTCTTCGTCAGTATACTTGCCCAACATAAAACCAATGCCAATGCCATGCTGCAAATTACTTTGATCCATCGTCAGGGAAATGCGATATTCTGATTGTACATTGATATAACCAAAACGACCCAGCTTAAAATGCAAGCCAAGGCCCAATGGCAACTGAAAATCAATATCTTCAAATTCACTCATCACCATACCAATCCCTCCAAGACCATAGGGAATCACAGGATTCTCTTCCTTGAAATACTGAAACTGCACCAGACCATCCAAACTGACAATCGTTCTGTTATTGACCTCCTCAGGTAGATCGATAACTCCCATCTTAACTGGAATAACACCATTGAGAAAGCGATTGAGATTGCGCAGATAGGCAATTTCAAAACCATCTGAATAATTGCTAAACTCAGAAAAAGTACCATCCTTGGGCGTATGATGATCAATCCATAGCTTCTTAGCCATTATGGAATTGGGTCTGGCGGGATTTTGGGCCTCCAATCCAGACCAGGCCAAAGCAAAGATCAGGACGAGGGGAAAAGTAAAGGATTTCATGTTCTTGGAATTTATGGTTGTAAGATCCTAATGCGTAATAAGCTGCTGTTCTGATTACCCAAATACCTTAGCAAAAACGCTACCATTATGCTAAAAGCTCATATGACTAGTTGTCTATGGAGTAATTCGACTTACAGATCGTTTTGAAAATGAGGGCCTGAGCTTGATAATCAGGCATTTTTAGGAAAGCTTACTGTGGATTTGCTGTAATTACAGCTTCAAATATAAGTAAATTTTATAAATGTCTACAAATAAAGCTAAGGTAAAGGGCTACTTCACCTCATGGAATTCAAAAGCTGCCCGTTTGGGGGATAAACTAGCCGTCTTATCCCCTTCTGAAACGATGTAGTACTGAATCCCAGCTTTATACGCCATCACAAAACCAAATACCTGATCATCCGCTTGCATATCTTCCTGCTGGCCATCATCAAGCATTTTGACTTTTTTGAAAGGCGCATAGGGATTGTCGCGATAATAGAGGTAATTATTTTTTCCCCCCTCGATTTTAGCGAGTAGGGCAATATTTTCTCCCGTTTTTTTATGGCGCACTTCCGTAATCACAGGAGAGGACTTTTTGAGGAGGGGATGATTGAGCAGATAGGCCGTCCGTGCCTCCATGAGCTCTAGCAGGCCAATGATATTGGATTTGCCCGCGGGAGTAGTTTCCTGAAGGTTTTGCTGAAAAGCCTCATAGGTATAGAGCTTATTGCCATCATTTTTGACGTAAAAGTCAATGAGTTGTTGGGCCTTTTGGGCCTGGGTTTTGAATTTACCACTGCTGAAATAATCTTCCAGGATCGTTTTGAGATGAGCCAGGTAGATTTTTCGGTAATAGCGATTTTCCAGCAGCTGACTAATCAAGGGGCGATTAGGGCTTTTGTAGTGAATAAAAGGGCTTAAGGTCTGC
>JBCBDH010000895.1:0-2375 GCA_038529855.1 Bacteroidota bacterium
AATTCCTGTAAGGTCGCATATCCTGCCGCCATAGCCACGGGATTGGCCGATAGCGTACCCGCTTGATAAACTGATCCTTCTGGCGCAATATGCCCCATAATTTCTGCATTACCCCCATAAGCACCAACGGGCATACCTCCACCAATAATCTTACCATAGGTAATGATATCTGGTCGCACCTCATAGTAGCCTGCGGCTCCCTCAAATCCCACGCGGAAACCAGAGATTACCTCATCAAAAATTAGAAGTACGCCGTATTGGTCGCATTTTTCGCGCAGTAGTTGCAAAAAGGAAAGATCCTGCAACAATAGGCCATTATTGGCTGGCACTGGCTCGATAATCACTGCCGCTACATCATCCCCATATTCCTTCAAGGCTTGCTCCAATGATGCTGGATCATTGAGGGGCACTACAATGGTCTCTTGGGCAAAACTTGGAGGAATTCCCGCTGAAGTACTCACCCCAAAGGTCGCCAATCCCGAACCAGCTTTTACCAGCAAAGAATCGACATGGCCGTGATAGCAACCTTCAAATTTGATGATCTTTTGCCGTCCCGTCGCTCCTCTCGCCAGGCGAATGGCTGACATCACAGCTTCTGTTCCAGAACTGACAAAACGGATTTTTTCTAAGTAGCGATTATTTTCGATAATGAGTTGACCCAGTTGATTACCCAATCGGGTAGGGGCACCAAAGGAAGTGCCTTGGCCAACCGTTTCGATAATCCTTTCTCTGACCGCAGGATGATTGTGCCCTAGAATGAGTGGCCCCCAGGAGCAACAAAAATCGAGATAGGTATTGCCATCTTCATCTTGGATTCGGCAACCGTCGCCAGAGCGAATAAAGAGCGGTGGGCCAGATACAGATTTGAAGGCTCGAACAGGAGAATTGACACCTCCTGGAAAAAATTGTTTGGCTTCTTTGAAAAGGGCAGCAGAAGCGCTGCGCTTAATTGTGTCTGCTAATTCCATGGTGCAAATTTACGAGATTTATACCTTTTAGTCGATAGCTCCAAGCTCTTTTGACATTATTATGAATCCCTTTAACCTTTCTTAACAAATGACCGTAAAAAATAATATTTGAACCACTGAAATCGTTTGATGCCCAATGTTAGCTGAATCAACCATTCAAGAGGCTGCACTGCGTTATTTGTCTCGATATTATCGCAAAAGCTTTAGGAAAGGAGAGGTATTTGCCAAAACCGAAGTACGCACCCGCCACAAATACGGAGGAAAAAGAGCAGATGGGCTGATCGCCTTTCGCCATTGGATTTGGGGAACCTACGTCATTTCTATGGAAGCCAAATCACTCAAAACCCTTAGTGCCATCAAACCCTATAGAGACGATTGGAAATTGATGTACAATGCCCTAAAGGCAGGTTTTATGGCTTGTTTGCTGACAGGTGCCTTTCTCGCCTTATATCGCCTGGATGATGGCTGGTTACAATTTGCCATTCCACTCAATATCTTTGTCATCGCAGGACTGATCTACGCAGTCGTGACATTCAATAGTAGCCAACACAAAGTGGTCAAAGTCATCGATCAAGTCCTACAGTATCCAGCCAATGAACAATGGCTTGCCCTCTGCAAGACTTCTGTCGATCATTTGTCTGCCGAAAAGTGGAAAAAGCTCAAGGTCTTGTGCCGCAATAACCAAATTGGCATTTTGGTAGTGGATCACCGAAAAAGAGTGGATATTCTTGTCAATCCACGTCGCCACTGGCGACTATTTGGCGACTTTCTGACCTACTACAGCAAAGAACAGCAAATTCGAAAAGAGATTGCCTAAAAAATCCAACCAAAGCTAACTTCCAACCGCCTAAAAAAAGTTTCGCGATTGACATAAATGAAGTAGCCACTGGTAAATGGATTACCAAATTCGCGATGCTGGTATTGGGCATCAGTATACTGCATCTTGTATCCCAACTCCAATAGGAACTGCCCTTTTTTCCTAGAGGCAAAACGAAGTCCCAATGCGGGTGCAATCATTATTCCTCCAGAGTACCGTTCGTCGGCCTCGTCGTCAAAATTGTCAAAGGCATCAAAGGCAAAACCATAGCCCAGGCTGAGTGCATAATAAGGGGAGACCTTCCCACGGATGGGAAAACCTCGAATATCGACATAGATGGGTAGAAAAGTATAGGTGCGAAAGTCTTTTCCTCCAATTACATCCAAACCGATTCCACCACCGACAGCCAGAAAATCATTAAACTGATGACCCTGAATGGTGTGAAAATGCATGCCAGAAAAATTGCCCTCAGCGTCGTCTACATTGGACCAGGTCGAACTGATCTTATACACGCCATAATAGCCAGAAGTTCGAATGCTTCTCCCATCTTCGTAATAAAGGACATTCTCAGGTCCTTTCTCCTTGGATGT
>JBCBDH010000896.1:0-2375 GCA_038529855.1 Bacteroidota bacterium
TCAGGGTGATAAAATTTGGAAGTTCTTGGAACAGGGCCAACAATGGGTTTGGCCATTCCTTTCTTTGCCGTCCGAATCACTTCTTCAACATCCATTAAATAAGCAAGGGCTTTGCGGACACGTTTGTCTTCCAGCTTGGGACTTTTGGTGTTTAGGCCCAAATAATTATAGGTGGTCGCATCAGGGTTGAAGAGATTGTAGTTTTCCTTGACCACATCGCTATTCTGCAATTCCAAAAATTGATTATTGGATAATTGTTTGACTGCATCAATACTGCCGTCTTTTACCATATTTACTGCGGTAGCCCCATCGCGAACAGGTACATAAATAATTTGATCGGGTTTGGCTTGAAGCAGGGTGTACTTCTCTCCCATACTCTCCCCCCACCAATTTTCTTTCTTGGTCAATACCACGCGCTCATTATCTTTCCATTCCGTCACTCGATAAGGCCCACAACCCACGACATTCTCGACTTCGTGAGAAAATTTAGTCGATGTAAATTCATCGGCAAAAGCTTTTAACTTTTCGTCCGATTCCGCCAATTTACTGGCCTCTTCTTGATTAAAAAGGGTACTCAGTTTAAAATCTTTTAACAGCCCTTGAGGATCATAATGATACTCGGGGATGACAAAAATACCTCCTGTATTGTATTCAGACTTGATGTAGGGTTCTCTAATGACTACCGTCAGTTTTTTAGGTTGATCTGGATAGGTGATGACATCTTCGATAAAGTTGAGCAATCCGCGATAAGGAGAGGAAGGAACCAATGGATTGAAGAGGACTTTCAGACTAAATATATAATCTGAGGCAGTAACGGGACTGCCATTATCCCAAACTGCCTCATCGTGAATTTCATAGGTATAGGCACTTTTTCCTGCGTAGGGGCCTTCGCTAAAAGTACTAAAGGTCGGGCGAGTCTTGGCCAACATCGGGCCTAGTTCCAAGGTAACTGGATCGTACTCGATCAAGGTTGGAAAGACCATCCGACAGATCTGTATTGCAGGGCCCATAAAGGTTATCGACGGATTGAGTTTGTCTGGATTAGAACGAATCCGGGAACTAATGGTGACCGGTTCGTCATTGGTGGAAGTTTCTTTTTGCTCCTGGCTTTCTGTCCGGCAGGCGCTTATCAAAAACAAGCCAGAAAGCAGCAATAGAAAATGAGTGAGGTGCTTATTCATGGTCACTTTGTTGAGTTATAAGATGGTACATTTAGATTATTATGACCCACAGTTTCAAAATACTGTGGGAAATAGCCTGGCGCTAATAGAGAAACCTTGGCATTTAGCGATTGGTGCAAGGCAATTCGTTCGCGTGGGCAATAAAGGAAAATACAAGCTTGCTCTTCATAGATAATTTCCTGTATTTGCCGATATAAGTCATTTCGCTTTTCCCGATCAAACTCCTGTCGGATTTTATCGATCAGTTCATCTGACTCTGGCGTTCCAAATCCTACTCGATTGCTGCCACTTGGCGTATCACTACTCCGATGCCAGGATTGCTTCAAATCTTCTAATCCAGGGGGTTTGCTCAGCCGCAAATACACCAATTCAAAATCCCGTCTGCCATATTCGCGAATCAATTGGCCAAAATTGACCGCCTCTAAGGTGATGTCTATCCCCACTTTTCGCGCCTGCTCCTGCAACAACAAGCCCAAGGACTCCCCCACCCGATTCCCCTGTGGGAATTTATAGCTTAAGGACAATTCCACTGCTTGCCCATCGACCTCCCGATCCAAACGGCCATCCCCATTCCGGTCTTCCCAACCCGCTTCTACCAAGAGGGTTGCTGCACGTTCAGGATCAAAAGCAATAGGCGACAATTCTCGGTGATAGTAAGGCTTACTAGGGTGAATAGGCCCTATCGTAGCCTGCCCCGAACCATACAGCAGTTGGTCAATCACTCTAGGAACATCCACCAAATGCGCCAAAGCACGTCGAACCCTTCGGTCAGATAATTTTGGCGATTTATTGTAAAGGCCAATATAGTAATAAGTCAATTGCATGGGTTGATGCAGACTGTAGTTTTTCCGTACTTGTTCATTCTCGGCCAAATCATTAAATATCGCTGGCGGTATACTCCCAAGGGCATCGATCTCTTCTGATAAGAGTAGGCCATTCAGCCCAGCCTCTTTACTTAATAATTCGTAAGTCAATCGGAGTGGAATAGCAGCAAGTACTGGCACCGTATCCACCAAGCGATCTCCCCACCACGATTGCTTTTTCTCAAGCTGAATTCGCTGACCAGCCAGCCATTTGGCCAACTGATAAGGACCGCTTCCCACAATGCGCCCTGGCTCTCGTTCTACACTCGCCTTGTCAAATTGAGCAGCAAAGTCTTGTAAGCGAGGTGCTTGTATCAATAATTTCTCTGGA
>JBCBDH010000897.1:0-2375 GCA_038529855.1 Bacteroidota bacterium
CAGGCAAGTAGTGCTACATTGACTGTCTACGACGTAGCGGGTCGTGTATTGAAGCAGTACGAAGGAGACTATGCTAAGGGTTACAATGAAATCAGCATCAACCGCTCTGAATTGAGTGGTGTTGGTATCATGTACTACACTTTAGAGTCTGCTGACTACAGTGCGACTAAGAAGATGATCATTCTTGAGTAATTCTCTTTAAGAGTTACAAGAGAAGATTAAGATATCTTTCTTTCTAGCGGAGAGGCGGCCCATGGGTCGCCTCTCTTTTTGTCGTATAGCGAACAGCTATCTTGCAAATGCAAGCCAAAATACCCCCTTTAGGGTATTAATAAACGCTCGCTAAATTGTATTTTTGTAAAGAAGGCTATCGTCTGTAAAGGCGAATAGTTTTTTGTTACATTCCCATCCCTTAAACCGCTTTCGGCAGGATTTCGCTCAGTGATCCTCCATCTTTCCATTTAGATAGAAAGCTATTGCCCCATGATCAGAACATTTACTCATTTAAAGGTGGTCCTTATCCCTGGTTTCATTCGTATGGCATTAGGTCTTTGCTTTGCACTGGCCAGCATAAGCCTTTGGGCTAATTCGCTCGATGAAGCCCCCACAATGGCGATCTACCCGCCACCAGATATTACCATTAGTTGTGATTATTGGTTCCCCTTTAATTCGAGTAATCCCAATCAATACATTGAAGCATTTGACGATCATTTTGGTCGGATAAGAGGCGGGCAATCCTCTCGTCAAAAGATCTATATCCAAGATCGCGTTTGTCCAGCTCATCCCCGATTCAATGAATTTGCGCCTTCCAATCCATTTAGCGACCCTTGTTACGACGATACCTATTCAATCTATTGGGGCTATGATGGTTACATCACCGACTATCCAGTTTATTACCTGTCTCAAAATATTGTATCCAACCTTGTTTGTGGTAGAGGCGATCTTATTCGCGAATGGCGTTTGGTTATTCATCCCAATAGCCCACCACTAGCTACCCAACGCATTACAATCATCAATTGTCGGGAGTTTTATGTTCCTACGGCCTGTTGGCGTTTTACGGCAGGGGATGTGGCGAGCTGTGATTTGATTGGTGGGGCTTACAAGCAAAAACTAGTTGAATGGCCTTGTGATGTTGAGATTAATACCTGTCCTCAGGATACACCAGATGCGCTTGATCCAGATAATCTCCCCGTTCTATTTGATGAGGATCGCGAGCCTCGACTGGCCAATGCCAATTGCAATTTGGTAGGCGCCAGTTATGAAGATGATTTCTTTTCTTTTGTCGATAGTGCCTGTGTGAAAATATTTAGAAAATGGGCCGTGATTGATTGGTGTCTGTATGAAGACTACCTCAATGGTACCTTTAATGGCCAATATCGCTGGTCGCGTACCCAAGTCATTAAGCTCAATAATCTGGATGGACCTGAATTAGGGGATTGTGAAGATCGTACATTTTGTGGTTTTGGTGATCCAGATAATCCAGCAAGCGATCAATGTGTAGGGCGGATAGAAATTCGTCAGGACATCAGCGATGATTGTACACCACTGGAACAGCTCAATATTGATTATAAGATAGATTTATTTAATGATGGGGAATACGATCTCTTGGGCTATAATGCAGGGCAGGGAAGCACCTATCCCTTCCCCAATCCAAATAATTTACCCGTTCGGGTTTTTCCAGATACCTTACCCAATGCCGATGGCATTTACCCAGTAGGTACCCACAAAATACTTTGGGCGGCTGAAGATGGTTGTGGGAATACGGCTGCTTGTTCCTATCTGATAACCGTGGAAGACTGCAAAGCCCCAACAGCTTATTGTCTGCCAGGTATTAGTTCCATTACGATGGATGCCAATTCAGGAGGATTTCTCGATATTTGGGCCATTGATTTTAATTTGGGAAGTACAGATAATTGTAGCCCAGATTCAACCCTGCGATACAGTTTTTCAGATGACCCAAATGATAGCAGTCGCCGTTTTTTCTGCGATGATTTAGTAATGGGTGCTAACTACATAGATCTGACACTTTTTGTGTGGGATGAGGCCGATAATTTTTCTACTTGTATGATCAGTATCCTATTGGATAATGCTTGTATAGATCAACCCACCGCCAGTGTAAGTGGGCAGATCAGTACGGAGCTAGAAATGGCTCTGGCCGACGTTATGGTGAGACTAGACGGATCAACTGTGGATGAGGATATCACGGATGAAGAGGGAAATTACAATTTCGATATTTTACTCATGGGGGAGGATTATGCGCTTACACCTGAAAAAGACGATCATCCCTTAAATGGTATTTCGACTTTTGACTTGATCTTGATCAGTCGTCATATTCTCGGTATTGAGGCATTGGATTCTCCTTACAAACTCATTGC
>JBCBDH010000898.1:0-2369 GCA_038529855.1 Bacteroidota bacterium
ATCGAATGGCTTCTGGCGTCAGCGAAGAAATCCACAATCGCTGAACAGGCCCACTGTATTTAGCTGCCTTCATTACCCAGCGCTGAATCAATTCGCCTTCCTGCCCTGCATCCCCACAATTGATAACAAGCTTGGCCTGTTTAAACAATTTTTTAAGGATGGCAAATTGCTGTTTGACCCCTTTGTTTTTGATGAGTGTGGTTTCAAATTTTTCGGGAATCATGGGCAGGGTATTCAAATCCCACTTCTTCCAATCGTCCTGGTATTGGTCTGGTGATTTGAGGGTACAAAAGTGCCCAAAGGTCCAGCTGATGCAATAACCATTGCCTTCCAGATAGCCCTCCCTTTTCGTTCGGGCACCAATCACCTTGGCAATCTCGCGGGCGACACTGGGTTTTTCAGCAATACATAGTTTCATATTGGAATGAGTACTTTAATCCTCAGATACTGCAATCTACACAAAATGAGGTAAGTTAACAATATTTTTGATACAGAATGTTTGAATAGGCTTTTCGGACTGACTCCCCGCCCAAGCGGGGTCATTCCGAAAGTTGCGCGTTGGGTCATTCCGAAAGTTGCCCTCAGCCCTACCTTTACTCTAAAACTCACAAGAAATTAAGCGTAAATTTTACCTCTACTTAAAATAAAAATAAAGCTCCCTTGTAACCATCTGTCCATCCCCCAAGTATTCTTATTGTCTATCCCCAAGGGACTCGCCTAATCTCAGGATCAGACCAACTTTTCTAAAACGATCAAATCAAAACACCATGAAATTTTTCTTTCAGCTGCTCTTGCTGAGTCTAACCATCAGTGTCCAGTCTCAATCAAGGGAAGCCTCCCTACAAGCGCCCCACTTCACCCAAACCTTCACTACAGAGCAATACATCGAGGACTTAGATCAATTGACCCAAAACCTAACGAACAAACATCCAAGACCCTTTGCTCACATCAGCGAGAAAGACTTTTGGACTTTAGTCAAGCGCAAAAAAGAACAAGTCAACAACAAAACCACCTACCCAGAATTTATTTGGATGTGTAGTGAAATTATCGCCAGTATCGGCTGTAGCCATACCAATCTCCAATTCTTCAACCAAGAGAGCAAAGTCCTTCCCATTGATCGAATGATGCCCCTGGAAGCCCAACTCATCGAAGGCAGACTACACATCACCAATCCACTAATCAATAAAGATCGCCTCCAAGTAGGAGAGGAAATCTTTGCCATCAACGGCATTGATATCGAAACGATCAAGCAAGGCGTCTTCAAGCATATTTCAGCGGATGCTAATAATCCCACTGGTAAAATCATACTGTTCAATGGCTTTTTCAGCTTTTACATTCCCTACTATTTGGGTTTCCCCAAAAGCTATGATATTCTACTAAGAACACATCAAAATCCCACTCCCCTCAAACAACTGGAAGACTACCAATTCACCCGCCACTACCTCTATCCCAGTAATTGCCAAAAAGCCTATTGCTTTGAGCCACTGGACGAAGATAAAAGTGCCCTGCTCACCATCAACTCCTTTTACTTTGGCGAAGAATCCGCATCCTTTTATGACTTCCTCCACCAAAACTTCCGCAGCCTGCGCGAGCAAGGCCTCCAAAACCTAATCATTGATCTCCGCAAAAACAGTGGTGGCCCTGGCACCCATTCCGCTGAATTACTCAGCTACATCGCCCAATCCCCCTTCACCTACTTCAATCAACAAACTGACTACGGCCCCCAATACAAAAGCCCCATCCCTCCAAACGAATGGGCCTTCCAGGGCAAGGTCTTCCTCCTTATTGGCCACGAAAATGGCTCCTCCGCCAACCACTTCCTCTCCCTCGTCAAACAACACCAATGGGCCACCCTAATTGGAGCGGAAACCGCTGGCACTTTCACCTGCAATGACAATAGCCACTACTATCGATTGCCCAATACGGGCATCTCCGTCCGAAATGCCACGAGTACCTTCACGACTACCGCTACCCAGTTTTCTCCTCTACGAGGTATCTTCCCCGACCACCCTGTGCAGCAGACGCTTGCTGACTATTTGAAAGAGAAAGACACCGTCCTGACTTATACCTTGAATCTACTATCCCAGCCTTGATTACATGGTGTGGACTTTGTGAAAAGGGGAAAGGGCTGAACTAAAATAGGGTTATCTACTATTGCGAAATGGTAGATAGCCCTCTACTTCTTTAAGGAGTATTTCCTTTAATCCGCTGTAACCTTAATTTGTTCAGACTACCACAAATGCGCGGGTGGCCCTGTCGGACTGACTCCCCGCTAGAGCGGGGTCAGTCCGACAGTTGCGAGAAGGCTTATTTCGACAGTTGCGAGAAGGCTCAAGGATAGAATACCGTAAGTAAGTATCCTTTTTTGT
>JBCBDH010000899.1:0-2366 GCA_038529855.1 Bacteroidota bacterium
CTTCTTATTATTGGGGGCTCGCGCACGCGTTGTGTCGGAGTAACTTCGAGTTACTCCGACACTACGCTCGAAGGGGAGGAATATTTTTTCCCAGCCTATGAACTTCCCATGTATCCAATCCTTAATAGAAGTAGAACCGCTACAATTATTTTTAACTAACTTTAAAACCTAATTTGACATGACTACACAAGAAGTAGCTAATCAACTAGTCAATTACTGCCGTCAAGGCCAGTACGAAAAAGCACAAGAAGAATTGTATGCGGACCATGCGGTAAGCATTGAACCCAAAGGCGCCCAAGGACCTGAGCGCACAGAAGGAATAGCGGGAATTAAGGCCAAAGGGGAACAATGGGCAGCCATGGTTGAAGAAATCCACGGTGCTGAAATTACAGATCCAATCGTCGCAGCTAACTTCTTTAGCTGTGCAATGAGAAACGACATCACCTTTAAAGGACAGGGGCGAATGACAATTGAAGAAGTTTGTGTTTATGAGGTAGACAATGGAAAGATCGTCAAAGAGCAGTTTTTCTTCCCTGTAGCGCCTATGTAGGCCGATCGAGTCCATGTAAAAAAACTTAAGTCCTAGGCTCCCGTCAGAGTTTAGGGCTTTTTTATTTATACAAAGCAAGCATCGCGAAGCGCCTTGAGCATGGGAACCCCCATTTCTCTGGCCCAGGTCAAATTGCGAAAGGGGATTTGCTCGATGTCTGGGTAGTGAGCAGCTACTTGGCTGATGCTTTCTTCGCGGAGGAGATGAAGCATGGGATAGGGCGAACGGTTGGTATAGTGAGCGGGGTCTTCTTTGGGGCTATCGGCGAAAAGGTAGTTGGGATGAAAGCTAGCGACTTGATAGATGCCTTCATAGTCCTGGTCAATCAATAGCTGTTCGGACATGGCCAAAACATCCAAATAGGACTCAAAATCGGCCAATACATTGGGAATAATGAGTAGACTGGTGACAATGCTTTCTTGTTGATCCATATCCTGGCAAAGCTGCCAAAAAGCCTGTAATAGATTTTCTATATCCTGCCCATCATATATACGGTAGGCAATGGACTCCGAGCGAAATACAGAAGCAGCAAAAGGACAAAGGCCATGTCCGATCACAATTTCCGATAGCCATTTACGAGTAGTTTTTAGGATTGCTTCTGAGGAATTAGCCATTAGTTTATTTTTACGCCTTCTAATCGCATTTGCCGCAATGCCTCCCATACGACCAAGCCTATACATACAGAGATATTCAAAGAATGCTTGGTTCCCCATTGTGGAACTTCCAGGCATTCTTCCATTAGTTTCATTACCTCATCACTTACGCCTTTGACTTCATTGCCAAAGATAAGGGCCAGTCGCTCATCGGCAATTAAAGAAAGGTCTTGTAGGGCCGTGCTGCCCTCTGCCTGTTCTACCGCTATGACTCTATAACCATCCTGCTTCAGGCTTTGTATAGCCGCCAGCGTGGTCTCACTGTAAGTCCAATCGACAGATTCGGTAGCGCCAATAGCCGTTTTGAGAATTTCGCGATGAGGAGGTTGGGCAGTTATACCGCAGAGAATAATACGTTCCAGAGCAAAGGCATCTGCTGTTCGAAAAGCGCTACCAACATTTAAGGCAGAGCGCACATTATCCAATACCAAAACAATAGGGGTCTTAGGGCTTTGTTTAAAATCGGCGATGGACAATCGCTTCATTTCGCGAATCGGCAATTTCCTCATGTTACTTTTTTTGGTACAAAATAAAACAGATCATCCTTTGGTCCCAACGTTGGAGAATCGTCCAGTCTTGATCGAGTTCCGCCAATTGTGCATCACTAAGATCATTAAATACATTGGAATACAATACATATTTCTGCTGCGCAAGGTTCAAAGGAGCAAAACTTTGGGTATCATCACTCAAATCCAAAAGGCGAAAAGGAGCGATATTGGGAAAAGCGGTCCCTATTTGATCGATCGGAAGCGCTTCTCTTTCAATGTAGGCAATGGCTCGATCTCGCAGATCGTAATAAGGCCAATGCGCCAAACTAGCATCCCAGCCCTGAGCAATAGAGCGAGGATAAACCCATAAATGCCCAATGATCAAACTCAGCAAAGCCAGATCATAAAGCGGTCTACGCCACTTCCATTGGTCATTTTCATCTAATAGTAAAGCCAAAAATAAAAAGGTCATCACCATCGTAATGGGTAGCAGATAGCGATGTCCCAATAGTACTCGATGAAGTAGCATGCTGGGCAATAATAGCAAAGCTAGAATGAACAATAGCGCCAATATTTCTTTAGTCGCCACAGATAGTTTTTTTCCCTTTCGCCAAAAGCCAAAGAGCAATCCCACCAAGGCCAAACACAAAACAATTCGCCCAAAATCCAATAAAC
>JBCBDH010000900.1:0-2359 GCA_038529855.1 Bacteroidota bacterium
CGGCCATCGTCTGCCATATACACCTCTTTAAACGCATCTTCGCTATCGAAACGATAATAAAGCTTTACACGTTTCGGTAATTTGTCAACTTTTGCTTGAATTTGGAAGGTTTCAACCATTTTACTGGAAAATTTTTCCCGACGAAGGACTTTGACCTCCTCTACTGTAGGAGGGATATAGGAGATCGCAGGATGCTTTTTGAGAAACTTACTGCGGCTGGCCATCAATTCCACAATACCAGGAATCTTACTTCGCTTACCAATGGTCTTTTTGATATTATCGTTGAAATCGTTGAAATTTTCGTAAAGTCGATTGGGATCATTGTGCAGTGGTACGGTGATGAGTTGCTGCAATTCTCTCGCCCGCTTCTCATAAGCATCATTGAGAAAATGATCGTAGAGAATGGTTCGAATGTGAGAAAGGTAGACCTTTTTATAAAAAGGGTCTTTCAGCAATACACTGATCAAAGGTTTGGTCGCATTATCTTCGTGGAGCAGTGGATCGAGTTTTTGCAGTTCTTTAAGGCTCAGGTCAGAACCTTTGCCAATATTTTTGAAGCTGCCAAAAGATAGATTCAGGTCCCAAATGATGGGATTAAACTGCCCTTTTTCGTCTTTGTAGAGGTAGTAGTTTTGGCTGTTTTGCCCTGAGTAACTACTCAAATTGACCAATACATTATTAAAAGCCAACATCCAGAGTGTACGATCTACATTCAGCACTTGGCCAATGTTGTCGGGTTCTTCAGCCAAGACGCGGGTCATCTGGATCAAATCATCCCAGCCACTTTCGGATTTGAGCTCATAATTGCGTAGATAACAAGCGGCATTGCTACCTTCATATTCCAAAGAAGCATAGGTATTTTTCTTGCATCCTTCTGGATTCTTGTAATTATTAGAAGGGCTACACTTGAAAAAACTGTGCTGATTCGATCCATAATTCTTTTCCAAAAAGACAGCATCTACGGCTTCTAGATTGACAAACAGGCCATAGTATTCGCCATTAACGGATAATTTAGCATAATTGGCTTTGGGCGCGGGCATGTATTGGCGAGCAATCTCGTAGGACATGACTTCTCTGACCATACTGGGGTCGCGCAGCGAATTGCTCATCTTCAGGGTTTTGTAGCCCAGATGATTTTGCTGCTTGTCAATATAATTGAGTTTGATGTGAAAGGCATTGCGTTTGCTACCAGTTTTGAAAGACTTAGAGCCTCTGTAGCGAATCCCTACATTTTCGTAGCGCTGTCCGTCTAGGTTAACCGTACCTAGCAACAATTTATCACCGTGAATGCGAAGCGAATCCAGCAGATAAGCCCAATTGTCTTGTGAGAAGCTGATTTGGATTTCCCGCACCTTCATGACATCATAAAAGTCTTCAGTAGCTACTGCATCCTGGGCCATTAGAGTATTGCCTTGGCCCAGCAATAGCGACAAGAGGAGAACAAGAAAAGGTCTCATATTCGGTATTTGTAAGATCGAGTCAATGATATCAATAACTGCTTGCAATAATAGCAAATTTAGCTCAATACCTGTGAAATTTCTCCCATCAGCCCAGCATCTGTCGGATATGTAGCAGGATATTGACTGCCATAATGGCTACCAGCGCAAGAGAAGCCAAACGCAGCCACCAGCCATTTTCTTCCCGAAAAGCTTCTGCCTTGCTTTGGAGATCAGCATCTTTGGTAGAGAAAAAACCTCGACTAAACAAATAGAGATAAATCCCAATTCCTAAAAAAACCAACTCAAATACTAAACCAAGGGCTTCCATTCTACTGATGTAATTAATGCTAAACTATTGAATATTTAAAGGCTGTAATTCTTCGAAATTGCCTGTTTTGCGATTCTTCCGCACATTATCCCAATGAAAATAGCGACCATTCATTACCACATAAACACCTGGTTCGAGGGTTTGTACAAAAGCCAGCGCACTTCCCAGATTAAAAAACCCATCTGAAGAGCTACCAAAAGCATAGGGAATCATCGCTCCCGTCAGTACAATCGTCTTATCGCTAATGTCTGCCTGAGCCAGCGCCTTTGCCGATTCGACAATGCGATCTGTACCGTGGGTAATCAGAATTTGCTTGGCCTTGGTTTTCCGACAATTGTGAATGACGATGTATCGATCCTCCTCGGTCATCTCCAAACTATCAATCATCATTAGGGTTTTGATGTCGATATCCAGGGTACATCGCCCCCGTTCAAACATCTCTTTGAGGTGGGTGTCTTTGAAAAACAGCTCGCCAGTAATGAAATTGTATTCTTTATCAAAAGTCCCTCCTGTGATAAATACTTGTATCATTTCGTATGTTTAGTCCCGCCTTAAAGTTAAGTATAGTCGCGGCCTTCTCCTAGTATAGGGC
>JBCBDH010000901.1:0-2356 GCA_038529855.1 Bacteroidota bacterium
TACCCATCCTTTCATATGATCAGATTTTTGATGGTTAAGGCTGGTTTTAGCCTTTAGCCAACAGCCCTTTGAAAATCCCTTTCAGACTAAGAATATAAGTCTTTTGCCCGCTGAAGGTCACCTTTTGCCAAGACATTGGCTTCCCATCTACCTTAATGCTTTTAGGCACAAAAGGCAGTCCGTACAAATGTAGAAGTACCTTTTTATGGGAAGTTGAATATTTACCTTCTTGTTGGACACGAATTTGAAATTGTTTGCTTTTTCCACTGCTCGTAAAGGTCAATAAACGGTAGCCCTTTTGTTTTTCATAGGCATAGCCCTCTCCAGCATCTTCGTATAAATGGCTCTCAACGGTAGCCTTGCTGTAGTAGGCGCGTAAGTGCAGCGCTGTTACTTTTTCTCCAGTATGTTGTCGAATAGGATATTGAGAGATGACAGCTCCTGCTTTAACAAACATGGGGATGTGTTTCAAACGGATTTTGGTCCTAAATGCTTGCTGGCCTTTGTAAGCCTTTCCGCTCCAGTAATCATACCATGTCCCCTTGGGCAGATAAATGGCCTGTGTTTTTATACCTGGGCGGACGACTGGACTGATCAGGAGGTGAGGACCAAAGAGGAAATCTCTGGCAATCTTTTGCAGAATAGGGTCTTCCTGGTCGTAGAAAAAGAGCGATTGGATCATGGGGGTTCCGTCTTGACAATATTGACGGAAGGTAGTGTAAATGTAGGGGAGTAGGCGATACCGCAGTTCGATGGCTTGTCGAGCAATGGAGGTATATTTATCTCCAAATACCCAAGGTTCTTGATCCATGCGGTTTTCAGCCTCGCTTTGTTTGATGGCATCTGAATCAGCTTCTGCTGCGCCATCTACATTATTTCCCATTGAATGAACGCGGAAAAGCGGATGGAAAATACCCAACTGCAACCATCTCACAAACAGCTCTCCATCAGGTTGATCAACAAAGCCGCCAATGTCCGAACCAATAAAGGAGAAGCCAGATACACTCATGCGCTGGCACTGGCGATTGGCCAATCTCAGGTGCTTCCAGGAAGCGATATTATCTCCTGTCCAAGCTGCGGCATAGCGCTGTCCTCCAGAAAAAGTGGCTCGAGTGAGGACAAAGGGACGATGATTGGGTTTGAGCTTTTTCAGACCATCATAAGTGGCCTTGGACATATTAAGTCCATAAATATTATGTGCTTTTTTATGGCTACAGGGATGACCATCATGTTCGTGGCGGACATCATCTGGGAAGGTCAATTTATTCACCTCAAACACGGCAGGTTCATTCATGTCATTCCAAAAACCTGCAATGCCTTGTTGGGCATATAATTCTTTATACAAATCTCCCCACCAAAGCCGAACGCGCTCGCTGGTGAAGTCTGGAAATACACATTCTGGCGGCCAAACAGGCCCCGTCATCAAATCGCCATCTGGACGCTTGCAAAAGACCTCTTCTTCCAATCCACTTTTACAAACCGCATAGTCTTCATCATAGCGAATACCTGGATCGATCATCACAACCGTCTGGAATCCGTGCTTTTGTAGCTCGCCAATCATTTTGGCTGGCTTTGGAAAATAGCCTTTATTCCAGGTGAAACAGCGATAACCATCCATGTAATCAATATCCAGATAAATCGCATCACAGGGAATTTTAAGATTCCTAAATTCATTGGCGATCTCTCGGACGCGCGATTCAGGATAATAGCTCCAACGGCATTGGTGATAGCCTAAAGCCCACATGGGAGGTAGCTCAGGACGACCAGTAAGCTGCATGTATTGACGGCAGACTTCCAGTAATTTTGGACCATAAATAAAATAGTAGTTCATCTCACCACCATCTGCTGAAAAACGCATCTTTCCATCTTGCGCGGAATCAAAATTGAAGTGAGTGCGATAGCTGTTGTCAACAAAAATGCCATAGGCCTTTCCCTGATGTAGACCGTAATAAAAGGGAATAGCGCGATAGAGTTCAGAAGATTTTTGGTTAAAGGCAAAGGCATCTGTGGTCCAGTTGGAGTAGTGGCGACCGCGTAAATTCAGCTTACCTGCCTTATCCCCAAGACCATAATAGGCTTCATCTGCTGGGGCGGTTTTAGTGATCGCTACCTCTGTCAGCCCCTTGAGAATAGTGGAATAAGCATAAAAGCCCTCGCTATCCTCAGATAGGCAAAACCCTTTTTTATCCAGGATTTTTACCTTTAAACCCTTTTTGGAGATGTGGCAGGTCAATTGATTGCTAGACAGGCGATAGTCGCCTTTCTTTACCTCAAATTTTACAGTTGGTTTTCCTGCGGTAAACTCGGGATTTAAGGCATAGGAAAAATCTGGATCGAAGGGTTTGCGCAGACAGTA
>JBCBDH010000902.1:0-2351 GCA_038529855.1 Bacteroidota bacterium
GAAGAGAAGATATCGTATCCCCCAATATCTTCTCTTCGCTTTGGAATGGCTCTGTTTGGAGTGCGCCCAATAATATCGGTCGTCCTTATAACTCTAGTGCGGATGATTTGTACTTTTCTATTGATGCTGATGGCTATTTTGGCTTGCTGGCATCCAATCGAAAGGGAACAGACTCCGTAAAAGGAAAAACTTGTTGTACAGACATCTACACGATCTATCGCAGTAATATCAATGTAGATTTGATCACCAAAACTTTTACGGAAGAAGGGGAGCCGCTTAATGGCAGTAAGGTGTATGTTGTTCAAATGATCAATGGCAAGCAAGGGGAGTTTGATATGCGCGTCAAGGAAGAGGCCAATGAGTACAATTTCCAATTGCAGCGCAATTTATCTTATCGCCTCTATGCGGTCAAGGATGGCTATTTCCCAGATTCTCTGGACTTGAATACCGTGGGTATTAAAAAATCAAAGACCTTTGAAGAGCAGTTCAAACTGCGTAAAATTCCGCCACCAGCGCCTGTATATGATACCATCACTTCCGAAAATCCAATCCGTCTGAGTAAAATCTATTACGATTTTGACGATGCTAAGATTCTGCCTGCAGCAGAAGAGGATTTAACTTTTCTGCTTGGACTGATGAACGACTATCCAGATATGGTCATCGAATTATCCTCTCATACGGATTCGCAGGGCTCTGGGGTCTATAACCAGAAACTCTCTCAAAAGCGTGCAGATTCCGCCAAAAAGTGGTTGATAGATAAGGGAATCGTAGATGAACGCATCAAGGCTGTGGGATATGGAGAGAAGAAGATTCTCAACCAATGTAAAAACGGTGTCCGCTGTACGGATGAAGAGCATGGCTTTAACCGTCGAACAGAGTTTAGTATCCTCGAAGGTCCAACGACGATAAAGATCGAAAAGAAAGTGCGTAGAGATGGTAAGGAGTTTGATCCAACCAAAAAGCAAAAGGATACGGAGCAGTAGGGATACAGACGGTGTAAGTGTAGTCTCTCCGCCTCGTCAGACTGAAATAGGGCTCCCCGCATTGTCGGACTGAGCCAATTCAGTCCGACAGGGCGGCTCGCTTAAAAGCGGCGGCGGCCCTTCAGGATGTCTTCTAATAATTCTAGGTCTTGCTCATTTTTAATAAGGCTGTGTAAATGGGGAGGTAATTCCTTAGTCAAGTCGATTTCAGCCAATTGTTCGGCCTGTATCTTTTCCATCAGCAAGAGTTTGAGCCAATCAATTAGCTCGCTGGTAGAAGGGCGCTTTTTTAGCCCTCGGACTTCTCGTAATTGATAGAATAATTTTAGGGAATTACTCACTAATTCCTCTTGTAGGCCAGGGAAGTGGACCTCTACAATATCTTCCATAGTCGCTTTATCTGGGAAGCGGATGTAGTGAAATAGGCAACGTCTTAGAAAGGCATCTGGCAGTTCCTTTTCATTATTAGAGGTAATGATGATGATGGGGCGGTGTTGGGCCTTGATGGTGCGTTGAAGCTCATAGACATAGAATTCCATGCGGTCGAGTTCGAGCAGTAGATCATTGGGAAATTCGATATCCGCCTTGTCGATTTCGTCTATGAGCAGTACGATAGAGGAGGGTTGATCGAATGCTTCCCATATTTTTCCTCTTTTGATGTAGTTTTCGATATCTTCTACCTTGGCAGAACCGAGCTGGGAGTCGCGCAGTCGCGATACGGCGTCGTATTCATAGAGTCCTTGTTGGGCCGTTGTTGTTGATTTGACGTGCCAGGTAAGGATGTCTTTGTTCAGGGCGCGAGCGATTTCGTGAGCGAGGAGGGTTTTGCCGGTCCCTGGTTCGCCTTTTACCAAGAGGGGTTTTTGTAGGTGGACGGCTGCGTTGACTGCAATTTGCAATTCGCTGGTGGCGATGTAGGTATCTGTTCCTTTAAACTTCATGATATGGCTCGACTTAATAGTGTGAGCCATAGATAGCGATTCTTTTTATATTTTCCTAAACTGACTTAAAGATTTGTACACTTCTTAAAAGAGAAGCGGCGACAAAACAGCCTCTTAAAAGCTATTCTGCCGCCTTGGTTTTTAACTACCATCAATTACATCATCTGTGACGATGGAATGTTTGGCACCTCCTTTAATTGCTTTTTTAGCAATTTTAGAAGTAATAACTTGAACATTAAACTGCGTGCTAAGTTGCTGGAGCAATTTGGTGTGTTGTTTCATGGCTTAATATTTTGTGATTAATAATTTTCTATAGCTTTACCCTCCCTGGCAGTTGCTGACTGCAGGTGGAAGATTTTTCCCCATAGGGATCGGTCGATTGGAAAGAAGAGTGGGCTTATAGGAAGAGCCTATACCACATGATGAG
>JBCBDH010000903.1:0-2340 GCA_038529855.1 Bacteroidota bacterium
ACCAGAACAGTAGAGGCCCTGCGACTGGCTTATGATAATGCACAGAAACGATTTGACCTTGGTGTCATCAATACTTTTGAGTATACCACTTCCAAAAACAATCTCGATCAGGCAGAAGTAGACCTTATCGTTGCTAAATACGATTATGTATTTAGGCTAAAAATTGTAGACTTTTATACGGGTAAAAAGCTATCGGTCAATTAATTGGGACCGTCATTCCTGTAAAGTCTTTTTGCTTGGATACAAAATATCTTAATAGGAAAGTGGTTGGGGACTCCCAACTGCTTCCCTAGCATATCTACTGTAAACTGTATAAATGAATTATGGCAAAACGAAACAACAACCGATTACTACTAATATTAATCCCCGTCGTTTTAATATTGATCGGGGCAGTTGTCTATAAAAGCCGCAGTCAGCCGCGGGGTGAAAAAGTCGCGGTGGAGAAGGTGAGCAAGCGCACCATTAGGGAGATGGTCTCTGCTAGTGGAAAGATTTTTCCAGAAACTGAGGTCAAGATCAGCTCTGATGTATCAGGTGAAATTGTGGAGCTATTTGTCGAGGAGGGCGATTCGGTACAAGCTGGTCAAGTTTTAGCCCGTATTGACCCTGACGCCATTCAGTCGCAAGTGGAGCGAGGACAGGCTAGTGTGAATAATGCCAAGGCGCAACTGGCCAATGCGCGAGCAGGTATCGAGAGCAGCAAGGCCCAAGTGCTGCAAAGCCGAGCACAAATGGAGCAAATCGAAGCGCAACTGATCAATGCTCGAGCTATCCACGAGCGCAATATCCCCCTACATCAACAAGGCGTTATCTCAGATGTTGATTTTGATAATTCCCTCTCCAATCTCAATGCCCTGGAAGCCAATGTGCGTTCGGCAGAAGCTGCGCTAAAAACCGCACAGGCCAATCTCGAATCAACCAAGCAAAGTTCCCTGGCTGCTGAATATACTGTAAAAAGCTCGCAAGCTACGCTTAAAGAACTCAATACCAGTCTGCGCCAAACCACCATTTATGCCCCAATCGATGGGATTATCTCTCGCCTGGATGTGGAGCAAGGAGAACGCGTAGTGGGAACCATCCAAATGGCCGGAACGGAAATGATGCGCATTGCCAATCTGAATGTAATGGAAGTGCAAGTAGATGTGAGTGAAAACGATGTTTTACGAGTAGGTGTTGGGGACCAAACCGAAATCGAGGTGGATGCTTATCTGGATAGAAAATTTACAGGTATTGTCACAGAGATTGCCAACTCTGCCAGTGGGGTAAACAGCGGTGCCCTGACTACAGATCAAGTCATCAATTTTACGGTAAAAATCAGAATTGACCCTGACTCTTATCAGGGATTGATCGATCAATACAAACGCTTTCCTTTCCGACCAGGAATGTCGGCCTCTGTTGAAATCAATACACATACAGAGAAAGATGTTTTGAGTATTCCCATTCAATCCGTGACAACAAGAGAAGAAGAAGAAGAAGAAGATCAACAAGCGCAAGATGACGATATAAAAGAGGTCGTCTTTATTGCCTATGGTGACACAACGGATATGGTAGAGATCAAAACGGGTATACAAGACGACAACCACATCCAGGTGCTTTCTGGTTTGGAGGAAGGAGCTGAGGTTATTTCTGGTCCTTACTCTGCGATTTCCAAAAAGTTAGAACAAGGGGCTAAGATTCAGGTCGTCGAAGAGGATGAATTGTACAAGAAAAAAGACAGTAAGTAAATCTTGAAGCATCCAGATCATGCCCTGCTGATTTTTATCAAAAATGCAAAGAAGGGCCAGGTAAAAACTCGACTAGCCGCCAGCGTTGGCGAGGATAAGGCCCTAAAGATTTATCAGGCCCTAATGAAACATACGCGTGAGGTGGCCCTGGCTGTGGCAGCTCAGCGCTTGCTATTTTACAGCCAGGAAATCGTTGAAGACGAATGGTCGCCCAACCATTTTCAAAAAACTATTCAGCAAGGCCCAGACCTAGGTGCGCGAATGGAAGTTGCTTTCCAACAAGCCCTCAGTAAATATTCCAAAGCTATCATTATCGGTAGTGATTGTGCTAGTCTGACGCCAGCCATTATAGCCTCTGCTTTTGACTTATTGGATCAACATCCCTTCGTGATTGGACCTGCATTAGATGGGGGCTATTATCTTTTGGGGATGCGTCAGATGGAGCAGGATCTGTTCAGAGCAATGCCCTGGAGTACGGAAAAGGTATTGGAAGAAACCAAGCGACGAATCCGCGAATAAGGCCACACATACGACTTGCTACCAAGTCTTTCTGATATTGACTACTGGGAAGATTGGCAAAAATACGGATGGGAATTGAGCGATTAATTGGAGTTGA
>JBCBDH010000904.1:0-2338 GCA_038529855.1 Bacteroidota bacterium
CCTTGGTTAGTTTGGGAAGCTGATTTTAAGCGGGAGAAAATTGGGGATATGCCTACCGAAATGTTTCACCATTTCTTCAAATCCTTTTCTGACAATGCCCGCGCCAATCTCAATGTAAAGGCTGAGGGCACCAATGAGCATCACAAGATAGAAGCAATCTTTAAAGCTTGGGCACGAGCCACTCGTATGGCCATCGGTCGGGATATCAACAATCAACAATTGCCTTCAACAAAGGGCATCCTCTAATTTTTTAGCAATGAATGTGGCGATTATCAATTATAATGCGGGAAATGTCCGATCGGTCTTATTTGCGATGGAACGCTTAGGCATACAAGCTGAATTGACCAATCATCCTGAAAGTATTCTAGCTGCTGATAAGGTGATCTTTCCTGGTGTTGGAGAAGCTAATACTACGATGGCTTATTTGCGCGAACACCGCTTGGATCAATTGATCAAACAATTAAAGCAACCCGTGCTGGGAATATGTCTGGGGATGCAATTGCTTTGCGATTATTCTGAGGAGAATGATACGACTTGTCTAGGCATTATTCCACAAAAAGTAGCTCGCTTTCGTCCAGATGATCCACAAATCAAAGTGCCTCATATTGGCTGGAATCAAATCACTGACCTGTCAACTGATCTATTTTCCAGCACAGAAGATCAATCTTATGTTTACTTTGTACACAGCTACTTTGTAGAGAAAGGCCCTTTTACCATCGCTACTTGTGATTATGTACAGCCTTTTAGTGCTGCGGTAAAGAAAGATAATTTTTATGCAACGCAATTTCATCCAGAAAAGTCAGGAAGTGTAGGAGAGCGGATATTGAAGGGCTTTTTGGACATGTAAAGATAATTTTTTTTAAATTTATTGATACTGTAATATATTGATAGTGAGTCGTTTGTGTCTTAGGTTGTGCTTGGTCAACGAAAAAAGTTTATTTTGTTTTATGGAATTTTACCCTTTGCTGCGTCCTATTAGTACATATCCTGAAAAGCGCCTGGGTCTTTGGGGTTTTTATTGAGCTTTGTCAGCGTGGTGGACTGGCAGGCAATGGTAGAGCTATAAGTTTTACCAAAAGACGGCTTGGTAGGCTGGCAGGTTGGGCGGGAACCCACCCTCAATGACAAAACTCTATCAAATAAAAAATAAAAACATAATTAAAATAAAATTATAAAATTTCCCAAATGCTCATCATCCCCGCAATAGACATCATCAACGGCCAATGTGTCCGTCTCAGCCAAGGTGACTACAACCGAAAAACCGTCTATGAAAAAGACCCCCTAATCGTTGCCCAAAGGTTTGAAGCTGCCGGACTCAAACGCCTCCACCTCGTCGACCTCGATGGAGCCAAAGCCAAACGCATCATCAACCACAAGGTACTTGAACGCATTGCTACGCACACTAAGTTACACATCGACTTTGGCGGTGGCTTAAAGTCTGACGAAGATGTACACATTGCCTTTGAGAGTGGGGCCAAGCAAATTACTGGGGGAACCATTGCCGTCAAATCCCCGGAGACCTTTTTGAAATGGTTGGCAGACTATGGGGCTGAAAAAATCATCTTGGGAGCGGATGTGCGCAATTCGAAAGTAGCGATTAGTGGTTGGAAGGAGGAGAGTGAGTGGACTTTGATGGCTTTTTTAAAATTTTATCAGCAAAAGGGAATTCGTCATGTCATTTGCACAGATATTTCTAAAGATGGTTTATTGGAAGGGACTTCCAGAGCGCTGTATCAGTACATACGAGTGCAGTTGCCGGATTTGCAACTAATTGCCAGTGGTGGGGTAAAGGATAGGGACGATTTGGAGGCCCTACAGGTTATGGGTTGTGCTGGGGTGATCATAGGGAAGGCCATTTATGAGGGGTATATCACTTTGGAGGATTTACAGGCATTTATTTAATCTCAAAACGTTAGATCATGTTAGCGAAGCGAATTATCCCTTGTTTAGATATCAAGGATGGACGAACGGTGAAGGGGGTCAATTTTGTTCAATTGCGAGATGCAGGAGACCCTGTAGAATTGGGGCGTTTGTATAGTGAGCAGGGAGCAGATGAGTTGGTCTTTCTGGATATTACAGCGACACATGAAAAGCGTAAAACCTTGGCGAGTTTAGCGCGAAAAATTGCAGGACATTTGAATATACCTTTTACTATCGGTGGTGGCATCCGATCATTGGCAGATGTGGAGATTTTATTGGAGTCGGGGGCAGATAAGATTTCTGTGAACTCGGCTGCGGTCCGGAATCCGGAATTGATTGAAGAATTAGCGCAGCACTTTGGTAGTCAGTTTGTCGTCATTGCAGTTGATGCGCGGAAGGTAGGGGAGGATTGGTATGT
>JBCBDH010000905.1:0-2334 GCA_038529855.1 Bacteroidota bacterium
ACTTGGTCAAACAACTTGTCGACATGAATAATGGCAAGTACCTGGATGCCAATATTGAAAATGGAGAAAAGACTGATTTTTGCATTGGAATAGCTGGATATCCCGAGAAGCACTTTGAATCTCCCAACCTGGAATGCGACCTGGAATATACCAAAGCCAAAGTGGAAGCTGGCGCAGATTACATCGTAACCCAAATGTTTTTTGACAATAAACACTACTTTGAGTACGTCGATCAATGTCGAAAAGCAGGAATCAATGTACCCATTGTTCCAGGATTAAAGCCCGTGACAAAAGGCTATCAGCTCAATTCCTTACCTCGCTTATTCCATGTCGATATCCCTGAGGCCCTAACCAGTGAACTCAATAAGGCCAAAGGAGATAAGGAAAAAATCAGACAGGTGGGGATCGAATGGTGTATTGAGCAGTCCAAAGAACTGAAGAAGAAAGGCGTACCCTGTTTGCATTATTACACCATGGGAGATACCTCTACCATTCAAAAAATAGCAGAAGCCGTATATTAATAGAGCATTACCCTCACTAAAACAAAAATCTATGACCTCCTTGATCAAGCGATTATCATTCCTACTGCTAGGAATCTTGACCCCAGTTTTGCTATCGTCACAATCCTCTGGCCTACAGTCTCCTGATGATTTTTTACCCTATCGTCATGGCGAGCGTTTCTCGCCACACCACTTACTGGTAGATTATTTTGAGCACGTAGCGGCTAACAGCAATCGTTTGACATTGAGAGCGTATGGTTTTACTAGTGAAGGCCGACCTTTGATCTATGGCATTGTTTCTACACCAGCCAATCTAGAGCGGATCGAGCAAATTCGGGAGAATCACCTGCGTAAAACAGGTTTATTAGAAGGAGCAACAGACGATAGTGATCTGGCCATCGTTTGGCTGAGTTATGGCGTGCACGGAAACGAGGCGGCTGCCTCAGAAAGCGCGATAGCTACCGTCTACGAATTAACGCGTACAGATCGCAGCGATGTACAAAAGTGGTTGGAGAATACCATCGTCATCATTGACCCCTGTCTCAATCCAGATGGCTATTCTCGCTATACCCATTGGAATATTGGAGCAAGTAATACCATCACCAATCCTAATCCAGCATCTAGAGAACACAATGAACCCTGGCCAGGTGGTCGCGTAAATCACTACCTATTTGATCTTAACCGCGATTGGGCCTGGCAAACGCAGCTTGAAACTCGTCAAAGAATAAAAGCTTATCAACAGTGGATGCCACATGTGCATGTTGACTTTCACGAAATGGGCTATAATGATCCCTACTACTTTGCCCCTGCGGCTCAACCCTATCATAACTACATCACTGAATGGCAAGGTGTTTTTCAGCAGGATGTAGGTCGTAATAATGCAAAGTATTTTGATGAGAAAGGTTGGACTTATTTTACCCGCGAGATATTTGATCTGCTCTATCCCAGTTATGGAGATACCTATCCCATCTTCAATGGCGCTATTGGTATGACCTATGAGCAAGGAGGCCATAGTCGTGCTGGAAAGGCTATTCTTCTGGAAAATGGGGATACACTGCGTTTGATTGATCGCATCAATCACCATGTGGTCACTGGTCTGTCCACTATTGAAGTCAGTGCGCAAAATGCTACGGAACTCAATAAAAACTTTCTTGACTATTTTAAAAAATCCAAGTCCTCGCCTGAAGGACCTTATAAAAGCTATGTGATCAAAAACAGTAATGATCCTGCTAAAATCAAGGCCCTTTGCGATTTATTGGATCGCAATCAAATTCGCTATGGCCGTTTGGGGAACGCCAAAAATTCCTTGACAGGCTTTGATTATCAAACAAGAGCATCGGGCAGTCTCAATGTTGGAGGAGATGATTTGGTGATCAGTGCTTATCAGCCAATGTCGGTTTTAGTGCAAGTGCTATTTGATCCAGATGTTGACTTAGTTGATTCTCTAACCTATGATATCACCGCTTGGGCCTTACCTTATGCTTATGGCTTAGAGGCTTATGCACTAAAAACTCGCCTTAATCCAGATCAAGCCTATCGTTTCTCGACTACTTCTGAATGGAGTCCCCGAAAGACAAAGGATTATGCCTATTTAGCCAAGTGGTCCTCACTTAATTCTGTTCGTTTTTTAAGCGCCCTTCATCAACAAGGTATTCGAGTACGTTGTGCAAGCGCCGATTTCGTTTTAGAGGGTAAACCCTACAACAAGGGCACTTTAGTCATTACGCGTGCTGACAATAAAAAGTTGGATGATCGACTAGGGGAACGAATAGCGACTATAGCTAAAGACATCGGTCAGGAAGTGACAGCAAAACCCGTGCTAACTGCTGTCACT
>JBCBDH010000906.1:0-2322 GCA_038529855.1 Bacteroidota bacterium
ACCCAAAATAATTGGAGAGCTCAATGGCCAACTGGTCAAAATTGCCAAAGTCAAAGATGAATTTGTTTGGCATCACCACGAGGAGGAAGATGAGCTATTTCTCCTTTTCAAAGGTACGCTGTATATGGATTTTCGCGACAAAACGGTCGAGTTAAAGGAAGGAGAAATGCTTATTGTTCCCAGAGGAGTCGAGCATCGGCCGAGGACAGATGGAGAGGAGGTATATCTTATGCTATTTGAGCCTAAGGCGACTAAGCATACGGGGACGGTGGAGGATGAAAAAACGGTACATGAGCTGGACTGGATTTAATTTTTTTGGGGAAAAGTGTTAAAGTTTTATGGAATTTTTGAAGTGCTGCGTCCTATATAGGGCTTGTGGCGCTAAAGTGTCGGAGTAACTTGGAGTTACTCCGACACTAGGCTGCAAGCAAAAAAATTCTATCACTTTAATATTCCATCTATTATGCAATTCAAAGCCTCTGGTATCTACCACCTTTACAATCGCGGCCACAACCGCCAACCCATCTTCTTTCAAGCCCGAAACTATCATTACTTCTTACAAAAGGCCAAAACCTATCTACTCCCCCATTGCAATATCATTTGTTATTGCCTTATGCCCAATCACTTTCACTTTCTCATTCAGGTAAAAGAAGACTATCCAGAGGCCGATCCCAATTTGACACTTTATCAAACAGAATATCATTCGCAGGGTTGTTTTGCGCTTAACAATAATATTGGAATCATGCTTCGAAGTTATGCCCGAGGTGTAAATCATCAAGAAAAACGGATTGGGGCATTATTTCAAGAAAAAACAAAGGCCAAAAATCATCTGGAACTGTTTTATCAGATCGGTGATCCTTCCAAAGTAGGGGTTTATCCCCCTCTTGTTTGCTTCAATTATATTCATCAAAATCCTGTAAAGGCTGGGCTGGTTGGTTCCACTTTGGAATGGCCCTATTCCTCTGCCAGGGCTTATGCAGGGCGGGCGGAAAATCAGCTTTGCGAAATGGCTATCTACCAACAAATGCTTCAGCTGATCGCATAAAAAAAGCACCGCAAATGCGGTGCTTTTTGTGATCTGGCTGGGGCTCGAACCCAGGACCCTTTGATTAAAAGTCAAATGCTCTACCAACTGAGCTACCAGATCAACACATTTGCCTTTTCTGAAAAGGCTGTGCAAAGATACAATCTATTTAAAAATAATCAAGTATGTTGGGTGAATTATTTTTAGCTGATATGGGGCCTTATTTGGGGTACCCCCTCATGGCCGATTTATCCTGTGTAATCCTTTGTTTACACGGTGAATAAACAGCATTATTCAAAGAAAAGTTCTGTAGACGCCACCTGATTGAAGAGATTATCTCTTAGTAAACTAATTGGGAGGTTGGGCTTCTGCTATAGCTTTAACGAAGGTCGGATAATCACTATAATCTTGAAAGACCGTACGAGCCCCCATCTGCAAAAGCATCTCTCGATCACCGCGTCGACGGATACCAATAAAATTGACTTTCATTCTTCGGGTCGTCTCCACATCCCAAGGGGCGTCTCCAATATATACGACCCTCTCGATATGGGGAAATTGTTGGCGAGCAGCTCCAATCGCCTCCGATAAAATTTCGTCTCGACTGACCTTATTATCGGCAAAACTCATCACCATTGGTCCATGTGGGATGCCTACATGTCCTAATTTAACCATGGCGGGTTGCTCCCAGCCACCAGTCGCAATTCCAGTGACATAGCGATCATCCGACTGTAGCCGCTCTACGGTACTTCGGGCATTGGGGACTTCCAAGAAATCACTAGGGGAGGATTGGCGCTTCTCTTGGAGCAAGGCCACAAAAGCTTCCCGAAAGTAATGCATTTCATCAGCTTCCGCCTCGCGGTCAAAATGATCTCTAATGACTGTTCTGAAAATGGTGTGATCCGTCACATGAGGATAGTCCCGCCAATCGATACTAGGAAAAGTCTTCTGGTAGATTCTCTCGTAGGTTATCGAGAAACATTCACTATCGATTTTATTCGAGTGAAGCAGCGTTCCGTCTATATCAAAAAGTACAAATGTTTGCGCCATAGGGAAATTTTAGGCCGTGAAAATACAGGCTTTAAAGAATAAGTCAATCATATGGGAAAAGAAAATCTGCTTTGTTGATAAATTAAATACCTTATAAGAAGCAAATCAGGAATCCTTCTACTGAAATTTACTCTTCCTCTTCAAAATCCAATTCTAATTGGATACCCTCCAGCCCTTGTTCTTTGCGTAAATTGGATACCGAGATCCCCAAGAGGCGTACTACACCCACGGTTTCCCAATGTTGCCTAATT
>JBCBDH010000907.1:0-2316 GCA_038529855.1 Bacteroidota bacterium
CAGCTCTGCCTGAAAAATGTGTAAGTACGTTTCAATTAATTCATCGTACTTGATTGTTTGGCAGAGCTGGATGCAGAAAAGTTTTTTATCGACCTAACCACTCGAATGAATCGCTCGATGACCTACAGCAAAAAGCTCATCCACGATTTGGATACAGCCATCGAAAAATTGCTGGCCTATGGCTCGGTCAATTCCGATTTCTTCAATGTGCTGCGCAGCAATTTGCAAATCATCCGCTGTTTTTCGCAATTTGACTATCACGGAGTGATTCGGAAAGCCCAACAAATTATTTCTACTATTGATGAATCCAAAACCCGCGTGGGTTACCTTTCAGAAATTTATACCAAAAAAGCTGTCGCCCTAATAGCCATCGGACAAGCCAGCGCGGCCAAGGTCAACCTCAAAAAGGTACAACAGATGGTTCATCGCGGTGGCGTCAACTGGAACATCATCCTGATCTATCGCCTCATCTGCTGTTTTCACCAAGGCGCCTATCAGGAAGCCTACGATCTCTACAAATCTTCCAAAAAACACAGCCAGCGATGGCAACTGATTCTGGCGGAGCAATGGCTGGTCTTGGAAGCCTACCTGATGTTCTTTGCTGGGACCGGAAAAATTACAGCCTATACCGCTCACTCCTTTCGCTTGGGAAAATTTCTAAATGAAGTACCTATCCTCAATCGAGACATGGCAGGCCACAAAGTCAATATCATTATCCTACAAATTCTTTTCGATTTGCAACGAAAGCGATACGGTAAAGTCATCGATCGCATTGATGCCCTTCGCCAATATGTCAGTCGCCATCTCTCCGCCATCGAAAGCCTCCGCGCTCGCCTATTCGTCAAAATCCTCCTTCAGCTCCCCGCCGCCAATTTTCACCGCAAGGGCTTTGAGATGCGCATCAAAAGATTGAAAAAGCGTTTATTCGAAAATCGCATTGCCGTTGGACAAAACTACGAGATCGAAATCGTTCCTTTTGAAGACTTATTGGCAGAAGTCCTCGACTTGCTGGAAGATCGCATTGTCTACACCAAGCGTCGCAAATCCATCCCTACCTGATCATTGATTGGGCGACTTGTGGCCGTTTGGAAACCAATCTTAATTACTGGTACCTTTGGTTCGTTGGAAAGCGTTATTGAGGGGGTAAAGTAGCTTTTTGAGGCAATAATTGATGCCTAATGCTTATTTTTTTGCGAAATTAAGTGTTCCATGAAGCGACGTTGGCTATATCATCTGCTTTTTTGGCTGGCCCTTTGGCTGATCAATGGTTATCTGGAATTTTACCTGGTGACCTTTGAAGGAGATTTGCCCATAGGGCGAAAACTGGTGCTGGCCTTTAGTGTAGAGCTCATGGTGATGCCGCTGCGGATGACGGTGGTTTATACCTGTATGTACTACTTTCTGCCTAAGTATTTTGAGGGGCGCAATTATGGGCAGTTGGTCCTTTCCATTATTGCCTTTTTGGCACTATCCCTTTTGGCCTATCGACTGATGGTAGAAGAACTTATTTATCCCATGGTTTACAGGGAGTCAATTGAGATAGGGGAGAAGGGGCTTTTGATTCCGCGATTGGTTTGGGCAGCTATGGATTTCATTTACCTCGCTGGGATATCTACTGCCATCAAATTGGTGCGGATGCGGTTGAAAACCCTGGAGCGAGAAAAGCAATTGATTGAAGAGAAACTACAATCTGAATTGAGCTTTTTACGCGCACAAACCAATCCACATTTCCTATTTAATACCCTCAATAATATTTACGCCTTGGCGAGAAAGCAGTCAGCGGCTACTGCCCCAGTCGTGCTCAAGCTTTCTAAAATGTTGCGTTTTATGCTCTATGACTGTGTGCGTCCGCGCATCGCTATTGGGCAGGAAGCGCAGGTTATTCGAGACTTTATTGAATTGGAGGAGCTGCGCTACAATAAGCGATTACAGGTGAATTACACGGAAGCGATTGACGATGCTCAGCAGCAAATTGCTCCCCTCTTGCTTTTACCTCTGGTTGAAAATGCCTTCAAGCATGGAGCCAGCGAGAGTCGTTTTGAGATTCAAATTCAAATCCAGCTTTCTTTGAAGCGGGGAAAGCTACACCTCCATGTTCAAAACCCCAAAGGCGAAAGACTGACACCTAATGGGAAGGTAGGCATAGGTTTGAAAAATGTACGGCGACAATTGGAATTGATTTATCCCAATGCCCATGAGTTAAAGATAGATGATCAGCAAGACCGTTTTTTGGTCAATCTGCACATCGATCTGGAAAAAGATCAACCCCTATTTAATCACCAAAGCCTTGCGGAGAGCGTGGAACAGGTCTAAATG
>JBCBDH010000908.1:0-2308 GCA_038529855.1 Bacteroidota bacterium
CGGAGAGGCTTTCATTGACATCTGGTCCCAATACTTCTAATCCCATGCGTTTGCATTCCCTGCTGAATTTATGGCTTCTGTCTTGAGTCATAATAAAAATGACATCAGCAAAATGACCTTCTTCTTGCGGGAATGCAAACGCATGGGATTAGAAGTATTGGGACCAGATGTCAATGAAAGCCTCTCCGATTTTACGGTAAATAAAAAAGGGCAGATTCGCTTTGGTTTGACCGCAGTAAAAGGCGTTGGAGAAGGGCCCGTAGAAGAGCTCCTCCAAAACCGCCATAAAGAAGGGCCTTATAAAAGTACCTTTGATATGATGCGACGACTCAATCTGAGGACGGTGAATAAAAAATGTATGGAGAGTCTTGTACTTAGCGGAGCAGTTGATTTGTTTGAGCATATTCATCGGGCACAGTACTTTAGTCCTTCTGAAAAATTTGAAACCTTCCTGGAGCATCTCCTGCGTTATGGCAATGCCTATCAATCTCAGGTAGCAGAAATCCAAAATTCGCTTTTTGGTATGGTGGAAGAAGTGATGATTCCAGAACCTAAAATCCCAGAGCGGCCGCCCTGGAATTTGATCGAGAAGCTCACGCGCGAGAAGGAAGTTACAGGGATTTACATCAGCGGACATCCATTGGATGATTATAAGCTGGAAGTAGCCAATTTTACTACGACTACGCTGGATAAGATCGACAGCCTTAGAGGCCAAAAGGTCAAATTAGCGGGTATTGTTACCAAAGCCCAACATCGCGTCAGTAAAAAGGGAACAGGTTGGGGACTTTTTGCGATCCAGGACTATCACGATATTCTGGAATTTCCATTATTTAGCGATGACTATCTCCAATTCAAAGAGAAATTACAGGTTGGACAAGTCGTTTATATTACGGGCCTTTTCCAAAAGCGCTGGAATAGCGAAGAGTTTCAGCTAAAGATAAAAGAAGTTCGACTATTGGAATCAATTGGAGTAGAAATGACGGATTCCATCACCTTACATCTGCACATTGATCGCTTGTCAGACGAGCTTATTCTGAAAATTGATAAGCTTTGTAAAAATTACAAGGGACAGCACAAGCTCAAGATGAAGTTTTTGGATCGGACGGACCAGCACAGCATAGACCTGGTCTCCTCTGCTCGCAAAGTTCGCGCTGATGGGGATTTTACGGCTGCTCTGGAGCGTATGGGGATTGCGTTTAAGCTCAATGCCTGACCCTATAAAACCTTAATCACTTAGAAGGGATCAATGAAGGCCATTTATCTTCATTGGTCCCTTATTCCTTTCTATCCAGGCAAACCAAATGGGCATTCGTCTAAATTCTTTAGCAGACTATGCTTACCGAATGTACCTTCGCCCAAAGTATTTCTTCCTATACAGCACACCACATCAGACAAGCTTTGACCGACTTAGATTAGTCCTCACTACCCGTACTGCTTGCTAACTATTATCTATACAATTATAATTGTTCATCAACGCCTAACTATTATGATCAAACATTTATTCAGCACCCTCTTGTGTATTGGTGTATTTTCTATAGCACATGCACAATTGACTTTACCACCTAGCGGTAATAATCAAAAGTCCATCGTTACGCAATACATTGGTGCTTTGGCCCATGTCAGTGTCGTCTATAATAGCCCAGATGTAACCAGCCCTCGTGGTGAAAGCAGGACAGGTCAAATCTGGGGCAAGCTGGTTCCATATGGCCAATCGGCCAATAATTTTGGAACAGCCAAGGAGATCCCCTGGCGGGCTGGTGCCAATGAAAATACTGTCATTAAGTTTTCACACGATGTTACAGTACAAGGCAAAGCCTTAAAGGCGGGGAAATATGGTTTTCATGTTATCCCAAAAGAAAATGAGCCTTGGGTACTGATCTTTTCTAAAAACACCTCTTCCTGGGGAAGTTATTATTACGACGAAAAAGAAGATGCCCTGCGCGTAGAAGTCAGCCCTGTGGAACATCCCTACACCGAATGGCTGACCTTTGAATTTATAGATCGACAACCAAATCATACCGTACTGGCGCTAAGATGGGATAAGATCAGTCTGCCTTTTAAAATCGAAGTCCCCAATGTAGAGGACCTGCATATGGCCAGGATACGAGAAGAGCTGCGTTCGGATAAAGGCTTTAATTGGATGAATTGGAATACTGCAGTCAATTACTGCCTACAAGCCAATACCAATCTGGAAGAAGCCCTTACTTGGGCTGACCAGGCCATCAGTGCTCCCTTTATTGGTCAGGAAAATTTTAAGGGGATTGTGCGTTCAAAAATAAGAAAAGCTAGGCATTAAAGCACAGAATTT
>JBCBDH010000909.1:0-2306 GCA_038529855.1 Bacteroidota bacterium
CGCAGGGCCTCGTGGCGCTCGCATAAAGCTCGCAGGGCATTGCGCACTCATTATGATCGATCGACAACAGTGCAGCACATCGCTCCTACTATTCAACTGGAGGTGCCGCTGATCGACCTAGCTGAGCTATCTGAGCAAGCTCGCTCAAAGGAATTGAATACCCTGAGAGAAGCAGAAATTACGATCCCCTTTGATTTATTCAAAGGCCCACTGTTTCGCGCAAAGATCATACGAATGAGTGATCGCGAACATCATTTATTGATGAGTGTCCATCATGGGATTGCGGATGGATGGTCCTTTGGGGTATTGGCACGGGACCTGGCGGCCCTATATACGGGAATCGTTCATAAGCGAGTAGCGGATTTGCCCAACTATCTACAGTTGAGCGACTATGCCCTACAGCAAGAGGCCTATCGACAGAGCGAGGAGAGCGAAGCGGCTGCCGCCTATTGGGTGAGTCAATTTGAAGATGGTGTCCCCGTACTCGAATTTCCAAGCGATCGCTCTCGACCAGCAAGCAAGACCTATGATGCTGCACTGGAAAAGATCATCATTGACCAAGCAACGCTTGATCAGCTTCAGCAATTTTCTGCCAAAGAAGGTACGACGCTGTTTATCACTTTATATGCCGCCTTTCAGGTTTTGATCCAACGACTTTCAGGTCAAGAGGATTTTGTGTTGGGTTTAGTCGCTGCTGGACAAGCAGGGTCAGGTTTTGAAAATACGGTCATGCATGGAGTCAGTCTATTGCCATTGCGTATGCAGGTCGCCCCCCATCAGTCTTTTTCCCAACACCTTAAAGCCAGTCGAAATAAAGTATTGGATGCTTTTGAACACCAACACTATACCCTGGGCTCTTTAGTCAAACAGCTCAAACTAGCTCGCGACCCCAGTCGTCAGCCCATCATTTCCATTCTCTTCAATATGGATTCGCCAATGGGGAATTTGACCTTTGGCGATTTAGAGGTTGACCTAGCGGCCATTCCGCGTCACTACGAAACTTTTGACCTGTTCATCAACATCAAGCCCATCCCTGAAGGCGCTGCCATCGAATGGACTTATAATACCGATCTATTTGATCAGACTACGATCCAAAGAAGACTCCAAACCTATGAAATCCTACTACACAGCATTCTAAAAGATGCAACAGAAAAAGTAGGAAAGCTTCCCATTTTAAGTCCTACAGAACGCCATCAACTTTTAGTGGATTGGAATGACACAACAAAGGATTTTCCAAGAACAGCAAGCATACATAGCCTATTTGAGGCACAATGCCAAAAAAGCCCTGATGCCTTGGCTGTCGCCGCTAATGATCGCCAGCTCAGCTATCGCGAATTAAATGAAGCAGCCAATCAGCTGGCTCATCTACTTTATCAGAAAGGGGTAAGGACAGGTGACTTTGTTGGCATCTTTGTGGAGCGCTCTGTCGAATTATTGGTCAGCTTAATGGCTACGCTCAAAGTGGGAGGTATATATGTCCCTCTCGATCCAGCCAATCCAAAGGAACGGCTTCGCGTCATCATGGAAGATGCAGAAGCACGTTGGTTGATCACACAGGAAAGATTGATGAGTCAGCTTCCAGAAGGAGAACAAGAGGTACTTTGTCTGGAACGCTTAGCCAGTACACTTGCCCAAAAGCCCAAAGATCATTCGCCAATAAAAGTCAGCAGCGAGGCCATTGCCTATGTGATTTACACCTCAGGGTCAACAGGAAGACCCAAAGGAATTTTGATTCCACATTATGCCGTAGTAGATCATCACCTGGCGATGATTGATGCTGTAGGGATTAGTGCTCAGGATCGAATGCTAAGTGTAGCTTCCGTTTCCTTTGATCCTTCAGTCCAAGATTTCTTTTTACCCTTATTTATTGGCGGTAGTGTGGTGATTGCTACCCATGCGGAAGTCGTTGATGGCTTTTTGCTCAAGACGCGAATGGAAAAATCGGCTATCAATTTTATGCAAGCCACTCCATCAACCTGGCGAATGCTCCTAATGGCAGGTTGGCAAGGACATCCTGATTTATTGGTGATGAGCATTGGAGAAGCCCTCAACAAAGAACTAGCCAATCAGCTCCTGGCTCGCGGCCGCTCCCTTTGGAATGCCTATGGCCCTTCCGAAACAACGATCTATACCACCGTGCGCCAACTGCAAGGCGACCGAATGGCCACCAGTGCCCAAACCAGCTATGAGCCTGTCGGTCGTCCCCTGAATAATGCCCAAGTCTACATCCTCGATCCTTTTATGGAGCCCGTACCCATAGGTGTGGGTGGAGAGCTTTATGTGGGGGGAGTTGGCGTAGCCCCAGG
>JBCBDH010000910.1:0-2305 GCA_038529855.1 Bacteroidota bacterium
GAAATTTTTAAGCAGTTGTCAAAGCAGGCATTTTGACATAATACATGTCGATCTGCCCTACATTTTTAGCTTCTCCCTTACCGCGATACTCAAAATCGAATTGATAGCGAATCTTATCATAGGTCGCCTCTGATACATTAATGCGCCCTGGCTCGCAGTTAGCTTCCATACGGGCAGCGATATTCACCGTCTCGCCCCAAATGTCGTAGGCAAATTTTTTCACACCAACCACCCCAGCCACCACGGGCCCTGTATGTACCCCGATTCTGGCCTCAAAATAGGGTAAGCCTCTGGCGCTGCGCTCTTGCTTATAATCGTATAAAAACTCCTGAATCTCGATGGCCGCTTTAATCATATCTGTCGGCAGTCCGCGCTTGCTATCCAAACCGCTGGCACACATATAAGCATCGCCAATCGTTTTGATTTTTTCAATTTTATAATTGGAGATGATGTAATCAAAGGCTTTAAAACAATGATCGAGCTCATTGACCAATTGCTCTGGACTTAGCAATTCGGAGATGTGCGTAAAGTTTCTAAAATCAGCAAATAGGACCGTTACACTTTCAAAGCGCTGCGCCTTGGCTTTGCCGTGTTCCTTTAGCTCATTAGCAATGGACTGAGGGAGGATATTGAGCAAAAGCTCGTCTGAGCGCTCGCGCTCATCTTCAATGATTTTATTCTTTTCCGACAATACCGCGTTGGCCTTATTTTTTGCGCGAAAGCGGCCGTAAAGGATAAGGGCTAATACAATCAGAAAGGCGGTGATCAAGAGCGACAAAATCCAAAGTAGGCGATTGCGATTGGCGGTATCTTTGGCCTTCCACAGGGCGACCTCTTTTTCCTTGAGTAAGACTTCCTGTTCTAGTTTCTCTCGACTGAGCTCCGCCACTTGCTGCTTACTGCGTTGCGCCAACTCTTCAGCAGCTTCTTTCTCTTCAGAAATATTCTCCAGCGCTTCTTCTTTAAGGGTAATTTCCTGCTCGACTTTTTCTTTCTCTTCTTCCAATACCTTTTGGCGCTCTTCCAGATTGTCCTTGTCACTAAGCAGCTGAGAACGCTCTCTGGTTAAGCTTCTAATTTCGCGGTCGAGGGCATCTTTTTCTTTTTCCAGTTTTTTCTTTTCCGAAGCGAGTTTGGATTTTTCGACTTCAAACTTATTGAGCTGTTCGCTGACGCTCATCCCCTTTTCACTGAAGTAGTTAAAAGCTTCTTTATTGATTTCGTAGGCGCGTCGATAGTTACGCGATCGTTCAGCTAGTTTGCTTCGTTCGTAAACGCTTTTGATGATGAGGTCGGGATCGTTGGCGAGCTTGGCGAGTTTAAAACAGCTTTTCAACCAAACTTCTCCGTTTTTTTTATCCCTGCTATTGAGGTAACTTTGGGAGAGTAGAAAGGCCGCCTGAGCCGCCATGTTGTAGTTGTTTCGATTAACGGCTAAATCATGTGCTCTTCGGGCGTATTTACCAGCTGTTTTGGCATCTTTGCGGATGTATTTTTGAGCTAACTGGTAGTTGATGACCATTTTTCGCTCCTGACTACTGCTTCTTTCCAACTCCTTTTGGAGTTCCTTGATGCTGTCTTGAGCATAGAGAAAGCTGCCTGATACAAGCAACAAGAGTAGAAAAAGGCCATATTTCATCTTATAAAACATAAGTCAGCTAGTACAAAGATCACATAATTAATTACAATAATAATTATGCCATTAAGAAAATTTGACGACGAAACCCTGAATTAACCCGCTATGGAACTAAATTACAAAGAATTTGGCCAAGGCGACCCCATTATTATCCTACACGGTTTGTTTGGCACCCTGGACAATTGGCAAACCATTGCTCGCCAGTTGGCAAACAATTATATGGTCTATATTGTCGACCAAAGAAACCACGGTCGCTCCCCCCACTCGCAAGAATTCAACTACCAAGTCATGGCAGATGACCTAGCTAGTTTTATGGAATCTCGCTGGATTTATAAAGCCCACCTTATCGGTCACTCCATGGGTGGTAAAACAGCTATGCAGTTCGCCTTGAACCACAGCGATCTTGTCGATCGCCTCATCATCGTCGATATTGGGCCCCAGCAATACGAGGGTCGACACCAGACGATCTTTGAAGCACTGATCTCTATCGACATCAAAAAAGTAGAAAGTCGTCAGCAAGCTGAAGCGATGTTAGCGACTCGAATTGAGGATGTGGGCGTCCGCCAATTTCTGCTCAAAAATCTCAGTCGCCAAAAAGAAGGGGGTTATCAGTGGAAGATGAATTTGCCAGTTTTATACAAAGAATATGATCGGGTCTTTGAAGCTGTG
>JBCBDH010000911.1:0-2300 GCA_038529855.1 Bacteroidota bacterium
CGCTCTTACCCATGTATGGCCAGGAATGGTATGATCCTTTTTATAAGGCCAACGAATGGGTAAAGCAGTATTATCCACATTTCCCCAAGCGTTCGCTCAATCAAAAGGAGCGCCCGAAGAAGCGAAGTTTTAAGCGTTGGTTGGAGGGTTTGATGGATGGTCAGCTTGGCAATAGGCTGGATACTTGGTTTATGAAAATGACGATTCGCTATTGGGATCGCAAATTTGAAACCCTGGTGCCAGAGGATTATGAGGTGGCCATGAAGTCCAGACAATATGTCTCTAAACACCATCCCAGCAACTTTCAACGCAAAGTCTTGAATGAGCATCGCTCATTGATGCAACACTTTGAGCAAGAACATCGAATTCAATTGTCGACCATTACTGAATGATCAGTTGAGCTATGCCGAAGGTTTTGTTTACGCATTCCTATTTTTATCGTTTCGATCCCAAACAATGGGCGAACAAGCAGCCGTATCCACCCTATGGAACCATCTACGCTGCTGCTCTTATGCGAGCGCAGGGTTTTGAGGTTGATCTGTTCGACACCAATTTGCGAAGCGCTGCTGACGAAATCCTTCCCACTATCCAACAGCAAAAACCCGACTATCTCGTCATTTACGATGATGGCTTCAACTACCTCACTAAAATGTGCCTTACGCGGATGCGGGAAGCCGCTTTTCAGATGTGTGGCTACGGTAAAAAACACAATTGCCAGGTTATCGTCTGTAGCTCAGATTCCAGCGATCATTACGACAAATATCTGGAACAAGGAGCTGATTTTGTGATTATTGGAGAAGGGGAGTTGACACTGAAGGAACTACTTTTTGCGCTAGAAGCGGGTCAAACGGATTTTAGCAATATGCTGGGCATTGCCTACAAAGCCAATGGCGAGGTAAAACTCAATGCCCGTCGCCCCGTTTTGCGCAAGCTGGACGAACTTCCTGACCCAGCCTGGGATTTGGTAGATATCCCCAGCTATAAAGAAATTTGGCTCAAACACCAGGGCTATTTTTCCCTAAATATCGCTACGACTCGCGGCTGTCCTTACAAATGTAACTGGTGCGCCAAGCCCATCTATGGCAATCGCTACAATACGCGTTCTCCCCAACGGGTAGCTGACGAAATAGAGCGACTGATCAATGATTATGGTGCTCAGCATTTCTGGGTAGGCGATGATATCTTTGGCCTCAAGCCCAAATGGGTACAGGAGTTTAGAGACGTCGTGGTAGAAAAACAATTGAAGTTTCAATACAAGATACAATCAAGAGTTGATTTACTACTTAAGGAAGATACGATTGATGCCTTGGCAGCTTCAGGTTTAAAGACCGTTTGGGTAGGGGCAGAATCAGGGTCGCAGAAGATCCTTGATGCGATGGATAAAGGTACTAAGGTGGAGCAAATCTATGAGGCAACCCGTTTGCTTAAAGCCAAAGGGGTAGAAGTTGGCTTTTTCCTCCAATTTGGCTATTTGGGTGAATCACTGGCTGATATCCGCTCAACGATTCAGATGCTACTGGATTTGATGCCTCACGATATTGGGATTTCGGTTTCCTACCCCCTGCCTGGCACCAAGTTTTTTGAGAAGGTAAAATCTCAATTGAGCGAAAAACAAAACTGGACGGATTCAGATGATTTGGCCATGATGTATGAAGGGACCTTTAAACCCGATTTTTATCGACGACTGCATCGCTTGGTTCACAAATTATTCCGTCGTAAACAAGGATGGGAACAGTGCAAGCAAATATTGCGAAGCCCAGGCAATGTCAACAAAGCCCAACTGCGCTCAGCCCTATCCACCATTTACTATTTACCCGCTGCTGAATTGGATCGTATCCGATTGGGCAAACGCGTTTAAAATAATAAGCATGTCTTTCGACCGCGTCGCTGACATATACGATAAGACCTTTACCTACAGCCACATTGGACGGCTGCAGCGCGAACTGGTACACCGCTACCTCGATCAGTGGATTGGTGGGCGGAAGGGATTGAAGGTATTGGAGCTGAATTGCGGTACGGGAGAGGATGCTTTGTTTCTGGCCCGTCAGGGATGTGAGGTCTTGGCAACGGATTTGTCTATGCCTATGGTACAAGTAGCGAGGGATAAGATAAGAGCGACACAGGTGGAGCGGCAGGTGCGTTTTCAGCAAATGGCCATTGAGGAATTGGTACAATGCCCAGTCCATGAGCAATACGATTTGATATTTTCTAATTTTGGAGGTTTTAACTGCATTTCTCCAAGGGATTTGGCTTCGCTGCAAGAGGCTTTGGCCGATCGACTCCGCCCAGGAGGCTATTTG
>JBCBDH010000912.1:0-2299 GCA_038529855.1 Bacteroidota bacterium
TCGTATTTGCGCTCCAATTCATTATTCCACAGTAACCTCTTACACCACTCTTATCCGTTATCCCATTACAACTACTCTCCTATCACATCGCTTTGATGAGAGGTTGTAATGTAGATCAGCCTAGAAATTTGGCGAAGTCGGTTACTGTGGAATAATGAATTGGAGCGCAAATACGAACCAAACAAAAATTTAAAATATCATCAGCAATGGATGGAGGACATTCAATGGAGTACAACTCGCAGAAAGATGCGCTTATTATGCCAGAATATGGCAGAAATGTGCAACTGCTGATTCAGTACGCCAAAACAATAGAGGATAATGAGTATAGACAGGCTTTCGCGGAGAAGATCATCGGATTGATGCATCAAATGAATCCTCAAAATAAATCAATTGACGATTATCAACACAAGCTCTGGAAACACCTATTTTACATCGCGGATTATAAACTAGATGTCGCGGCTCCCAATGGAGAAATATTTACCAGAGAGAATGCGCGTAAAGTGCCCAAGCGAATCGACTATCCAAATGCTAGAGCCCGCTTCCGTCACTATGGCGAAAATGTCCAGAAGATGTTGTCAAAGGCACAGGAAATGGAACCCGGTTCCAAACGCGAAGGTTTCGTAGCCGTGATTGGCTCTTATATGAAGCTGGCCTATCGGACCTGGAATAAGGAACACTATGTGAGTGATGAAATCATCAAAAACGATTTGACGACTTTATCCGATGGAAATATTACGATTGCAGATGATGTACAGATAGAAAATCTCGCCCCACCACCAACTCGGCGTCGCTCAGGAGGCAACAACAATAATAACAACAACCGTCGCCATAACAACAACTATAATGGAGGTGGTAAGGACTATAAAAATCGTAAAAAGAATACGAGAAGAAAATAGTCCTAAAGGCACTAAAATAATCGGCCGTTAAATCAGTTTATCGTACCTTGCCCAACTGATTTAACGGCTTTTTTAATTTCTGATCAAATGACCCATCCCGAATCCTCTTTTGAGGTGATTGGAGGCCATCAACTCAAAGGTAGCCTACAACCACAAGGTGCAAAAAATGAAGCATTACAAATTCTTTGTGCAAGCCTTTTAACTCCTTCCATCACCCATATTTCCAATATTCCGGATATCTTAGATGTTCGTCGATTGATCGATTTGCTCAAGGGGCTAGAGGTCAAAATCCAAAAAACTGGAGAAGGTAGCTTCTCCTTTGATGCAAGCGAAATTGACCTACAGCACCTTCAATCGCCAACCTATCAAGCCAATGCGCGTAAAATACGGGGCTCAGTTATGCTACTTGGTCCCCTATTGGCCCGTTTTGGAAAGGCTTTTTTGCCCAAACCCGGAGGGGACAAAATTGGCCGTCGCCGATTGGATACCCACTTCATCGGTTTGCAAAAGCTGGGAGCAGAACTGCGTTATGACGATGAAAATAATCTCTATTATCTAGAAGCCAAAGCCAATCGGCTAAAGGGAACTTATCTGCTGATGGATGAAATATCCGTAACAGGAACAGCCAATGTCGTCATGGCCGCTGTACTGGCAGAGGGGACCACTCAAATCTATAATGCGGCCTGCGAGCCTTATGTCCAACAACTCTGCCGAATGCTCAACCGCATGGGGGCCAAAATCGAAGGAATTGGCTCTAATCTACTAACCATCCACGGTGTAGAAGAACTTGGCGGGACCCAACATCGCTTACTTCCCGATTTTATTGAAATTGGCAGTTTTATTGGCTTAGCTGCCATGACGCAGTCCGAGATTACCATCAAAAATATCCAGCATAAAGAACTGGGAAATACCCTACAGGTATTTGAAAGAATGGGGGTAGAAATGAAGTTACAAGACGATGATCTCTACATTCCCGCCCAAGATCACTACGAAATCCAGACCTTTATCGATGGCTCTATTATGACCATCTACGATTCGCCCTGGCCAGGCTTCACCCCCGACCTCATGAGCATCATCCTCGTTATGGCCACCCAAGCCAAGGGCAGTGTACTCATTCACCAAAAGATGTTTGAAAGTCGACTTTTCTTTGTGGATAAACTTATCGATATGGGTGCCCAAATCATCCTATGCGATCCTCACCGAGCTACCGTAATTGGCTTAAACAGACGCTTCAAACTACGGGCTATCGAGATGAGTTCACCAGATATTCGGGCCGGGGTGGCCCTACTTATTGCCGCAATGTCTGCCCGAGGGACCAGCATCATTCACAACATCCACCAAATTGACCGTGGCTACCAAAATATTGATCAAAGGCTCAATGCCATTGGCGCAAAAATTCAGCG
>JBCBDH010000913.1:0-2294 GCA_038529855.1 Bacteroidota bacterium
GGCATTTCCTGGCAGTTGAATCTTTCAGTATAGTTATGAAAAAACTAATCCCCATTAGCCTCCTGTTCAGATCGAGCAAAGGTGCATTATCGCCTCTAGGCTTTATTGTTCCAGTTTTTCCAACCACTGCAGTAGTCTTTCTTGATTGATATTGTCGGGAAAAGACCAATGCCCAGATTCGAGATGGGTACCTTTTTCCAAGAGATGAAAAGTGATCAACTCCTTTGGATAAACAGCGAGAAAACCCTCTGCAACAGCTAAAGGGACCATGCCGTCATGACTGCCGTGGATGCAAAAAACGGGAAGCGATTCATCACCGTTCAAATGATGTCGTGGATTGGCCAACTGGAAACGATTGGACTGGCGCCAGCCAGCAAAGGCCCAGAGGATGGGCGTTCTGGGCATGTAGTGAAGATCAATAGGGGCACCAAAGAGGAGGACCCCACCAAATAGATCTCGCGATAAGCCCATTTGTTGGTGTTGGGTACGATCAAAAGCGAGGAGCGCAGCGACATTGCCACCAGCTGACATACCGCCTAAAAGCAGCTTCTTTCCTTTTTGCCCATATTTTTCCATGATCTCCAGGCTCTTTAATAGGCAAAGATTGAGGTCTTCTCGAATGTGATGATATTGAAAGCGAGGGATGCGTCGATGAGAAGGTAAGATGACGTGATAGCCTTGATTGATCAGCATTTGGGCCTTGGCGCGAAACATCTCTGGGGAGCCAAAAGCCCAACCTCCTCCGTGAAAGTAAAAGATGACATGTTTTTTGTCCATCTGATTTTTCAGGGGGCGACAGTACAAGAGATATTGGCGCCGCTGTGGCCCATAATGGTATCTTTCAACGATCATTTGATGGGCGGGAATTTGCCGCAATTGCCACCAATATTGCGGAAGCCGCAAGACCTCGTGTAAGACCGTCCCCTTAGGCACCAGCCAATAAAGCGCAATAAGCACCAGGATAAATCCAGCAATCAACCACATAAGCAAAAGCCTTTGTATTAAGATATAAATTTATCTAATGGCGGTCAATAGAAAAAGGATCGAATGACAAGCATCCGATCCTAGCATTCTAAATTTGTATTGGTAATAACTCAGGTTACTTAACTCCTAACTACCTTGAATTTTTTTATTGCGGTCAGCCTCTCAAACTGAATGGGCTCAGTCCGAGAATAGTGGGCAAGTATCATTTATCCTTCATTTCTTTAATTCCTAGTCACCTTGAATTTATTGCGGTCAGCCACTCAGACTGAATGGGCTCAGTCCGAGAATAGCGGGCAAGCATCATTTATCCTTCTTCTTTTAATTCCTAGTCACCTTGAACTTACTCTGGATACGTCTATTATCCAACTCAATATCAATAAAATAAATACCCGCTGCCCATGTACTTACCTCCACTTGCTCCAACTGATCAATGCTAAAGCGTTCTATCATCATCTGTCCAATGGCATTGTAGACCCTGATTTGCTTGACTTTTTCTACCCCCATATTGAGGATGTTCAAATAGTCTTCCGTAGGGTTGGGGTAGATGCGCAGATCGTAATACCCAGGCTCATCAATGTCAGTCGCCAGGTCAATCACGGAGCTGCGTAGATACAATGGTACGGGGGATTCGTCGTGGCTTAAAGAAACCAGCTCGTGTAGGCTAACTTCCATAGAGGGCTTGCCCCCTACATTGTCAATGATACCAATAAAAGCGGCAATGGTACCTGAACCGCTGACATTCTCATGGTCATTTCGGCAAATGGCAACCTGTATTTTTCCCTCATTGGCCAAGGTGCGATCAATCGACATCAAATCGACATCTGTATTCCCCATCCAACTACTACCCACCTCTACATCTACCGTATTAGGGTCGATCATCTCTGGGTCAAAGCGAATAGTAAAGGCCAATCCATAAATATCCTCTACAGGCTGATTGATGGTACCCAGTTGGATGGGAGCGACAAAGCTATTGCCGCTGGTCAAGAGACCAGCTTCTTCTAAATCCACATAAAGCGGTGGATCCGTCACTTCTCCTTTGGTCCCTTGGAAGGGTAGGGGAATATCGTGTGAAAGGCCATAATTGCGTTCAATGACATTATAATCCTGTTCATCGACCACCCCATCTCCATTACAATCTGCGTGTTTGTAATTAACCGCATTGATGTTAAATTCCTGCGCCCAATTCGCTGCGCTCATCGCCTCCCATATACTGCTAACGCTGAGGCGATTGGGACCTTCTGCTCCATAGGCAATACCCAAGCCCAAGAGATCCAAATGATTGGTCTGATTGTCGATGAACAGGATTATAA